>ONCS01000244.1 GCA_900316375.1 uncultured Succinatimonas sp.
CATAACCACCAGAACGTAACCTTTGCTTTATTTCATTCAAACTTAGTTCCTTTTACATCGATAACATCTGAAGATTTGGATTTCCTCGTAGCTGTTGCTTTATATCTAGATAAGCACCACTTTAGTTTTAACCTTTTAGATATATCAGTTGATCAAGAAAATGAAGTGTTTACAGACTTATCAGGTAGATATGATGTAAAGGCATTTAAGCCAAGGTTTAGAAGATTACTTAATTACGATGATTTAATCCTACAAAAAGCATTTGAACTTTATAAATTTATCGAAAGCAAAGTTAGTCAGGCGCTTACATCTGCTGTAAGTTACTTAGAGGCCTACCAAGAGACTCCAACACCTCACATTCGTCCAAAACAAATTACAGCCCCACCGCCGAACACGTTCAAAGCCTTATTGGCCAAACTGCTCAGTAATGATGTCATAAAAAAATCAACATGTGATTTTTTGAAAAAAGGCAACTTGTTTAGAAAATTGACCTTGCCAATTACAAGGCCGGTTAATAAACAAGGAAAAGCCGATGAAGTTTGAAACTAAATCAGAAATCATACAAAAACGGCTCAGCATCATCTCTCCTTTATTGAATTTAAATAAAGAAGACAAAAGAGTTTTGATTGCACAAATAGCGCGTGATCAAAACATCTCTGAGCGTACCATTTACCGTTATTTAAAAGCTTACAACCTGCAAGGGCTTGAAGGTCTTTGCCCTAATTACAAAGATACCAAGCCTTATCACAAGAGATACATCAGATTTGATGAACTCATTGATTACTGTAAGTCACTAAGAAAAGCTGACCACCATTTAAGCATCAAAAGAATTATCGAGTCAGCAGAAAGTGCTTATCCAAATTGTAAAGGCATCTTAAAACGCTCTACTGTACAAAGATGGCTTCAAAAAGATGGTTTAGACCATAAGAGCTTACGTGTGGTTGATGAGCTTGAAGACAAGAAGTTATTTTTACGATACAGAAAATCTAATCGCCTTGATCAAGTGCAATGTGACTTTAAAGAATTTCCTCGGGGAATCTTTATTGATGAGAATGGTGCACCTTGCAAGATATACCTCCAAATCTGTATCGATAACTACTCTAAGATGGTTTTGTCATACTCAGTTACCACCAACCAAAAGACCTTTGTCTTTGTTGAATGCCTTAAATCCATGATTAAAACCTTTGGTGTGCCTAAGACTTTACTTATGGATAACGGTGCAGCATATAAGAACGCAATTATTACTAGAGCCTGTGAGTGTTTAGGTATTAAGGCTAAGTACTGTAAACCTTATGCACCCGAGCTCAAAGGTCTTATTGAAAGGCTAAATTACACTTTAAATGATATTGAGAACCAGCTAAAGCTCATGAAGAACGTCACCTATAAAGGTGCTATTGAAATATGTCGTGCCAGGATCAATGAATACAACTCTACCCCTCACTCAGGTTTAGATGGTAAATCACCTAAAGAAGTGTTCTACGCTGATGATACCAAACTTAAATTAGTATCAGATGAAGTTCTAGATTTCTCTTTTAAGAAACTGATTAAAAGAAGCGTAGCTAAAGATGGCTCTATCTCATATGAAGGTAAAAACTACATTGTAGATACCGACTATGTCGAGGTAGGACATGATGTGTCTCTACTTACAGATGGTACTAACCTCGAGCAAATCATATCTGATAACAAAACCAAGCCTATATTCCTACAGGAGATTAAAGAGAACGTATCTAGCAGTACTTGGAAAAAGATTTACCGTAAGCCAACAGACGACAACGGTGATGATTTAAGAGATTATGGCTACATCTTAAAGCTTTTACGTGAGCAGGCTAAAAGAGATGGTTGCTACATCAACGAAGATTTATTTTTAGAGCAAGCAAAAAAGCTTTTGTTTGAGCAGGAGCCAGTATCTACAACTAAAAGTGCTCAAGATGAAATTTCACCTTTAACCACCTTAGCTAAATTTAAATCAAAAAAGGAGTAAGCAATGGATAATGATAGATTAGACTCATCTATTTATGCAGCTTTCTTTAATATGGAGCACCTACCATTTGAGAGAGATTTGCCTGTAGATTCATTATGTAAAACTACACGCTTTACTGATGTTATTGAAAGACTTAAGTATGCCTCAGATAATCAGCAGTTTGCTGTTTTAACCGGTGACATTGGTACTGGTAAAAGCACTGCACTTAGAGCTTTAAAAGAGACTCTAGATCCAGAAAAGTATGTAGTGCTTTATGTATCAGAAAATAACCTAACCCCAAGACTTTTATATGG
>ONCS01000243.1 GCA_900316375.1 uncultured Succinatimonas sp.
TAGCACTTAACGCTGCAATTGAGGCAGCTCGTGCTGGCGAAGCTGGTAAGGGATTTGCGGTTGTAGCAGATGAAGTTCGTGCTCTAGCATCACGCACCTCTAAGTCAACATCTGAAATTACCAACATGGTAACCCAGGTTCAAAACGATGCCAATGACGCTGATAACGCTATGCAGGCATCTGTTAAGGTTATGGATGATATCTCATCACAGACAGCTGAACTTAGAACAATCTTAGGTGATGTAACCGATAAGGTAACTGAAGTTAATGCACAGATCACTCAGATTGCAACTGCAGCAGAGCAGCAAACCACTGCTACATCAGAGATTTCTTCTAATATGAAGAACATTACTGATGGTACTAAGCTAGTAGCTGATGAGTTAACTAATGTTAATGAGAATATCAATACTACTCACAGAGAGATTGAGAAACTTGTTAGCGTAACTAATCAGTACCAAATCTAGTTTTAGCAAAACATATATAAAGCCTCTGAATTCTCAATTTCAGAGGCTTTTTCATTTTGTATAAGCTAAAAAATGAATTTTTTGTTTTTTCTTTGATAAAATCACAGCCATCAAAATTAAATACAAATCAACGAAGAATGGAGTGACTATGTCATTTACCTCTTTTTTATTAAAAACAGTTGAAACTTTAACTCCTTTTACTACCCTATCATCACTTTCAGCAAAGCTTACTGATGTGCCAATGGGTAAATTTACTCAGTTTTTAATTAAGAATTTCATTTCAACATTTAAAATCAACATCGACGAAATTGCTAATAAAGATCTTGGATCATATAAGACCTTCAACGAGTTCTTTATTAGAAAATTAGAAGAGAACGCACGACCTCTAGATAAAGATGCTGTAGCAGTATCCCCTGTTGATGGCACCATAGGTCAAGTAGGTACCATTAGCAATGGTCGCCTAATACAAGCAAAAGGTCTTGATTACTCATTAAAAGCTTTAGTAGGTGGTGATGATAAAGATGCCAAGCCATTTGAAGGCGGCCGTTATGCTTGTATCTATTTATCACCATCAAATTATCACCGTATTCACATGCCAATTGATGGTACTTTGAAAAAAGCCATTCATGTACCAGGCAAACTCTTCCCTGTAGGTCACAGAAACATTTCAAATATGCCTGATCTATACACTGTAAACGAGCGTATGGTTTGTTTCTTCGAAACTGCTATGGGACCTTTATGCGTGGTGATGGTAGGTGCAGCCTTAGTGGGGTCTATTCATACTACTTGGGGTGGTACTGTAAATCGTCGCGTAGGTTTAGATATTCAATGCTTTGACAAAGAAAGCATTCACTACAAGCAAGGTGATGAAATTGGTTACTTCAAATATGGTTCAACTGTAATTTGTCTATGGGGTGACGGCCAGGCAGAACTTGCTAAGGACTTAGAGACTAATTTACCTGTCAAGATGGGCAGATCGCTTGCAGTAAACCAAGACTAACTTTTCTCCAAAATAGGGATTTTCATAAAAAAATCCCTATTTTTTCACATTCTAGACATTTGTCTATCCTGTTAGATTATATTTTTTATTAAAAATCAGACACATAGCAAAATCTGACATTTAAATTTAAGAAAAAAAATATAATTCCGTTTATAATTACATTGTTTTTTTGCTTGCTAACCTTAGACGTTGTCAAATAAGACAACCGATCTTTAGGTAATTAGGAGATTCACGTGGAAAAATATCAATTTGATGTTGCAATCGTGGGTGCTGGTGGTACCGGTCTTCGTGCTGCAATTGCTGTAGCTCAGGCTGATCCTAAACTTCGTGTTGCACTCATTTCCAAAGTTTACCCAATGCGTTCACACACTGTTGCTGCAGAAGGTGGCGCTGCTGGTGTTGTTCGTGACGATGATTCATATCAGAAGCATTTTGAAGATACTGTAGCTGGTGGTGACTGGCTATGTGAGCAGGATGTTGTTGAGAAGTTCGTTCACCAAGCACCTGAAGAGTTATATCAGTTAGAGCACTGGGGTTGCCCATGGAGCCGTAAGCCAAACGGTGACGTTAACGTACGTCGTTTCGGTGGTATGAAAGTTCCTCGCACATGGTTCGCAGCTGATAAGTCTGGTTTCCACATGTTACACACTTTATACCAGACCTCTGTAAAATTCCCTTCAATTCAACGTTTTGATGAGCACTTCGTTCTAGATCTATTAGAAGAAGATGGCGAGATCAAAGGTTGCGTATGCTATGACCTACAAAATGGTATCTTCCGTCAGATCAATGCTAAGGCAGTATTCCTAGCAACTGGTGGTGCAGGTCGTTGCTACTTATTCAACACCAACGGTGGTATCGTAACTGGTGATGGTATGGCTTTAGCTTATCGTCATGGTGTACCTCTACGTGATATGGAATTCGTTCAGTATCACCCAACAGGTCTATTAGGTTGCGGTCTTCTAATGACTGAAGGTTGCCGTGGTGAAGGTGGTGTTCTATATAACAAGGATCACTATCGTTACTTACAAGACTACGGTCTAGGCCCTGAGACTCCAGTTGGCCAGCCAAAGAACAAGTACATGGAATTAGGTCCACGTGATCGTCTATCACAGGCTTTCTGGAACGAGTCAAAGAAAGGCCGTACCATTAAGTATCCTTTAGGTGAGGCTGTTCACTTAGACTTAACTCACTTAGGTGAGAAGTACTTACATGAGCGTTTACCTTTAATCTGCGAATTAGCAATGACCTACTCAGGTGTTGATCCTGTTAAGGCTCCAGTTCCAGTACGTCCTGTTGTTCACTACACCATGGGTGGTATTGAGACTGATGGTACTACTGCAACTCGCAAGCCAGGTCTATACGCAGGTGGTGAGTGCGCATCAGTTGGTATCCACGGTGCAAACCGTCTAGGTTCTAACTCATTAGTTGAGACCATCGTATTCGGTAAGATCGGTGGTGACGCTATGGCTGAGCGTGCACATCAATTAAAGGACTACGATTCTCCAGAATTAGCTCGTCAGGCAGAAGCAGCTCAGAAGCGTGCTTTAGACCTATTCGACATCAAGGGCACAGAGTCAATGTCAGCTGTACGTCACGCTATGGGTGAGACCATGGAAGAGGGTGTTGGTATTTACCGTGAACAAGAGTCAATGCAGAAGACTGTTGACACCTTAAAGACCTTACAGCAACGCTACAAGAACATCGGTTTAACCGATAGAGGTCGTGTATTCAACACCGAGTGGATGAACTTAATCGAGTTAGGTTACACCCTAGATGTTGCTCAGTGTATGGTTCACTCAGCAATCAACCGTGAAGAGTCACGTGGTTCACATCAGCGCTTAGACTTCAAAGAGCGTGATGATGTTAAGTTCTTAAAGCATTCATTAGCATTCAAGGTAGAAGGTGCTGATGAGCCTAAGATCGACTACAGCGACGTTAAGATTACAACCTTCCAGCCTGCTAAGCGTGTATACGGTGCTGAAGCAGAAGCTGCTGAAGCTGCAAGAAAGGCAAAGGAGGCTAAATAATGGCTGATGCAAAAACTATGAAGATCACAGTTCTTCGCTACCGCCCAGAGCAGGATAAAGAGCCTTGGGAGCAGACCTTTGATGTTCCATACCACAAGGACACTTCAGTTCTTGAGGCACTTTTCTACATCAAAGATAACTTCGAGCCAAGCCTATCATTCCGTTGGTCATGCCGTATGGCAGTTTGTGGTTCTTGCGGTATGATGGTTAACGGTGTTCCTCACCTAGCATGTAAGACCTTCTTACGTGACTACGAAGGTAAGGACATGAAGATTGAGCCTCTAGCAAACTTCCCTATCGAGCGTGATCTAGTTGTTGATCTATCAGACTTAATCGAGAAGATTGAGCGCATCAAGCCTTACATCATTCCTGATGCTAAGAACGCTAACATGCCTCTAAACAAGAACTTCAAGCAGACCCCAATGCAGATGGAAGCTTACTTACAGTTTGCTCAATGCATTAACTGTGGTTGCTGCTACGCAGCTTGCCCACAGTACAAGCTAAATCCTAAGTTCATTGGCCCTGCAGCTCTAACTCTTCTATATCGTTACAACGTTGATAATCGTGACGCTGGCGCTAAGTTACGTGCTCCATTCCTAAATTCAGAGGAAGGCGCATGGAGCTGCACCTTCGTAGGTTACTGCTCAGAGGTTTGTCCTAAGCACGTAGATCCATCTTCAGCTATTCAGTTAGGTAAGAAGATGAGTGCTACTGAGTACGTATTCAACATGATTAAACCGGAGCACTAAGATGAGCGAAGTAAAGTCATTTCGTAAGCCATATAATCCTCCAGTTAAGAAGTTAACCTGGTGGTTAGAGAACCCATTCTACATCTACTACATGGTTCGTGAAGGTACAGCAGTACTTGCTCTTCTAGCTGTGTTAGAGATTGTATTTGGTATTTTCATGTTAGCAAAGTGCCAGCTAGCTGCTAACGTTTCTTTAGAGGACGTTAAGCCATTAGTATGGTACTTACAAAACTTCCTAGGCAACCCTGTAATCATCGTGCTTAACGTGATCATCTTAGTATCACAGTTATTCCACGCTGTAACTTGGTTCTCTTTAATGCCTAAGGCAGTTCGTGTATTCATGAACAAGAACTCAACTGAGTTATTACCTGAGTACGTAACTAAGCTAGCTTTATATGCAGCTTTAGTTGGTGCAACCGTAGTAATCATTGCAGTTGCTTTCTTAACCAAATAAGGAGAATTAACAATGCGTCAATTCCTTCCAACTCGTTCAGACGAGCCAATGTACTGGTTAATGTTTGGTGCAGGTGGTATGGTTGCAGCTATCGTTTTACCTGCAATCATGGTTGTACTAATCGCAGCTGGCATTACCTCAGGTGACATTCAGAACTGTGTTCTAAACCCAGGTCAGATTGCAGACATTTTCGGCAACTGGTTCTTAACCCTATGCGTATGGGGCGTTGTATTCTTATTAAGCTTCTATGCTTTACACAGAATGCACCACTCAAGCCATGATTTTGGTATTCACTCAAAACTAACATGGTACATTGCATACGGCACCGCTGCTGCAATCTCATTTGTATCATTAGGTTTACAGCTTTTAATTTACACTAACTTATTCTAATTAAAAGAAAAAATCTAAATTGATGGCTTAAAAATCGAGCTTTTAACAGCTCGATTTTTTTTTGACGTTCTTAACAGAAATTTAACTATATTTTTCTAGGATTTCTGTTATAATTTGCGTGATTTTTAAACAACTATTCTTCAATCTTTAACTCCGCTAGGAGAGTACATCTATGAAAAAGACTAAAATGGTCTGCACTATCGGTCCTAAGTCCGAGAAACGCGAGATTATGCAAAACCTTCTAAACTCTGGCATGAACGTAATGCGTTTAAACTTCTCACACGGTGACTTCGAAGAGCACGGTGGTCGTATTACTAGCATCAACGCTATCATGGAAGAGACCGGTAAGATCTTTGCAGTTTTATTAGATACTAAAGGTCCTGAGATCAGAACTTGTGACTTAGAGAACGGCGAAGATGTATCTCTATGCACTGGCGACAAGATCACATTAACCTCTGATGCAAGCTTTGTTGGTAACAAGAATAAAGTTGGTGTTACCTATCCTAAGTTAGCAGAGGACTTAAAGGTTGGTTCTACTGTTCTATTAGACGATGGTCTAATCGGCTTAAAGGTTACCGCTATCGAAGGTACAGACGTTGTTTGTGAAGTTCAAAACAACGGTGAGCTAGGCGAGCACAAGGGTGTAAACCTACCTAATACCCACATTTCAATGCCATTTATTTCTGAGAAGGATAAGGGCGATCTATTATTCGGTATCAAGCGTGGTGTTGATTTCATCGCAGCTTCATTCACCCGTTCTAAAGAAGACGTTCTAGCAATCCGTAAGGTTCTAGATGAGAACGGCGGTCAGGATATCAAGATCATTTGTAAGATTGAGAACCAAGAAGGCTTAGATAACTTCGAGGAAATCTTAGCAACTGCAGACGGTATCATGGTTGCACGTGGTGATATGGGTGTTGAAATCCCAGCTCAAGACGTTATCTTCGCTCAGAAGCGTATCATCAAGCGTTGTAACGAAGTTGGTAAGCCAGTTATCACTGCTACCCAGATGTTAGATTCTATGATTAAGAATCCACGTCCTACCCGTGCTGAGGCAGGTGACGTAACTAACGCTATCTTAGACGGTACTGATGCAGTTATGTTATCAGGTGAGTCAGCTAAGGGTAAGTACCCACGTGAGGCTGTTTCAACCATGAACACCATCTGTGAGACCACTGACGCTTACGTTCAGGATCACCACAGCGATATGTTCCCAGCAAAGCCTGTTGTACGTAATGTAACTGATTCAGCATGTTTAGCAGCAGTTGATGCAGCTAACACCTTAAATGCTCCAGTTATCGTTGTAGCAACTGAGCGTGGTTTCTCAGCTCGTATGGTTCGTAAGTTCAACCCACAGGCTGTGATCTTAGCTTTAACTCCTAACGTTAAGACTGCTCGTCAGTTATGCTTAACTCGTGGTGTTGTATCTAAGGTTGTAGGTCGCATCAATTCAACAGATGAGTTCTTCCAGTTAGGTAAGAAACTAGCTGTTGAGGCAGGCCTAGCAAAGGCTGGTGATCACATCGTTCTAGTAAACGGTGCATTAGTTCCATCAGGCATCACCAACACTATGTCAGTTCAGACTATCTAATAGTCAATAATGATTTAGTCAGAGGGGAGCGATTGCTCCCCTTTTGCTTTATTAGTAAAGCAACAAACAAAAA
>ONCS01000242.1 GCA_900316375.1 uncultured Succinatimonas sp.
CACCTCTAGATGAAGATAGGTCTTAAGTAGCAATATTTAAGGTCTGATCTTCGAAGCCTCTCCCTTTAGGGAGAGGTTATTCACCTACTGAAGGTAGAACGATTGAAGAGCTTGAGGCAAATATGTCTGATTGTGCAATGTTGTTAATTCAAGATGAAGATCCTGCACTAAATGATCCAAAGCGTGTGGTATGTAAGCTAGACCTAAAACTTAGCTAATTTCTGCGGTGCTTAAAAAATAACTAATATCATTGGTATATCAAAACTTTTTACAAAAATAAAATCATAAAAATTTCCTAAATGGCTTTGGCTCAAACTGATAGTGCGTTGTTGGTTTGAGCCTTTTTCTTTTTGTTTTCATTCTTTTTTGCAAATTCTTGGCAAATTCTCTGCATTTTTAAAGTCTTTGTGCACTAACTTAAATTTGTTTGTGATATTCTTAGACATTAGACAAAAGCCGTTTAAGGATTGAATTTTGTTAACTAAAGAAAAATTTATCACCTATATTAAGTTTCCGCTACAAGCTCTAACTTCACGTAACTTTTATTATGATGTGCTCTTTAAATTAAGAGGCATTGGCCTTGTTTACCTTTTAGTTTTAAGTTTTGTTTTGGCAATTCCTGCAACATATAAAGTAAATCATGTCATTGATGGCTTTAGAAACTTAGAACTACCTAATTTAGTTGCTAGTATCCCTCCTTCATATATCTCAGAGACCGGCGCCTTGGTAACTGAAGATCCCAATGTGACCTACAAAGAGCTTAAAACTTCAAAAGGGGATACTGCGCTTGTTTATAACGTTAATGATGAGAATATCAACATCCCTTTGAAAAAAGATCAGATGTTAGTGTTGTTAAACTCACGCAATTTAACGGTACGAGTTAATGATCAAGATACCGCAATTGCCTATACTGAGCTTTTTGTACCAGGCACTAGCTTTAATCCAGTTGAGGCTGCTAACCTTGTAGATTCAGTGTTCTCAGTTGCCAAAGGTATTATGCTTGTTTTCATTACCTTGTGGTTTTTCTGTGCTTTAGTGATTAACGCTTTGTTTGTAGCTTTAGTTTCAAAGGCTATCTTCTTATTATTTGGCAAGATGAAGACTGCATTTATCAATATGGTCCGTTTATCATGCTTTGCTAATACCATCTTTGCAGTGATGTTATTAGTTGAGATCATGTTCTCGATAGCACTGCCTTATGCGGTGATTATGTTACTTCCTCTTATCTATTTAGTTTTATTTATCATCGACTTTAGACGTGAGATTGAAGCTCATGGCGTTGAGAACTTTGTAGCTCGCTTTACCCCAGAGGGGACTAAAGTTAGAAATCTCGATGCTAATGGTAATGAGATTAAATCATCAGTAAACTCATCAAAGCCTGATATCTCTGAGTACACTCAAGGTCTTGATTCAACATCTAATCGCGCTTCACAAGATAATCGTGAAAATGCTGACAATCAAAGCGAGGTCGAGGATAATACTGATAAGCAAAATCTAAGTGAAAATGCTGATAATAACTTAGATACTAAAAACAATAATTTAGGCAAAGACAATAAAGATAAGGACAATGGTCCTGGGTTCTTTGCTCCATAAGGAAGAATTAAGATGCTTAAAGCTAACAAAAGTACAGTGATGTCTTTAGTTAAAAATACCATAATTGCAACCTTGCTTGGTGCTATTACTTTCAATGTAGCTAATGCTCTTGAAGTTAAAATTGAAAATCAGACTAAAGCAAGTGTGGTCATGGCCTTTTCTTATCTTGATACAAAATCAAATGAATGGGTAGTTGATGGCTGGTATAACGTTGAGCCTCAGCAAAATGCTTTAATCAATCTAGACAGTAGCAACGATATTTACTATCTATACTCAGAGTTTTCAAACGGTAAGAAGCTTGAAGGCGGTAAAGGCTCAATTAAGCTTAAGGTTAATAACCGCTCATTTTTCTATAAGCAAAGTGAAAAGCAAGCAAACGCAGATAGGGAAGTTAGCTTCTTAAGAGCCCGTGGCAGTGATGGTAAGGCAATTATTAAGATTAAGTAGTTTTAGCTTATTGTCTTAACATTAAAAAAAAGAACATTTTTAATAAAGATATGATTTGGCCTTAATCTATTGAGTTAGGTTAAGGCCGAATTGTATATTAAATATGATCCTTAAGATCTCTTGATGATTTTTAGTTCAACAGCACATGTCTTTTTGAAAAAAGCTATGCCGAAAACTCTAATCTCATTTACACGTTTAACTTTTGCAAATAGAGCATCTGCATAATGTTTCTCTTTTACTTGAGAAATTGCTTTTTGCGCAAGCTCTCTTAACTTTTCATCACTTGGTGAGACTTTTAGTTCTAGTATGAAACCAAGTTTTTCAGATAAAAAGTCATTATCATTTTTAAGCATTGTAAAGCAAATATCGGGTCTTCCATTTCCTAGCTCTATGTTAGAAGCATAATCATCATCTTGGAAATCAAAAGCTGCAGATAATCTTCCATTTAAAAAAGCATGATATAGGCTTTCTTTGTCAGTTCCTTTTTGAGTGTCATATAAGCTTACATATGATAAAAGGGTTTTATTAATATAGTCTTCAAGATAGAAACTTTGATCTGTTTTTAAAACAGCAATTAACTCATCAAGTGATTTTAAATATTTAGGATTATCTGGTGTAAAACACCAATTCACAGCTTTAACAACTTCTCTTCTTACTGATTTATTTGGGATCCTTAAGCTTATCTTTGTGCCACTATCTAATGATTGAATTCCTTTTGTCGATAAAGTCAGATATCCTGATGAGAATAGTACATTCCAAAAGTGATCTGGATTTTTGCTTTTATTTAAAATCTCGTAGTTAATGTCATCAGCTAAATTTACAATAATCTCACCACCATCTAATAAACTTTGTAATTGCTCAGCATAAAGCTTGGGATTACTTGCAAATACCTTTTGTAATAGCTCGATGTTACCTGTCCCACCCCAATAACTTAAGGCAACTTGTTTTTTATCAACTAAAAGCGCATTGGTTCTATAAATAACATCCCATGGGCAGAATATTTCAAAACCACCTATGTTGTACCCATCATACCATTCTTGATATTCTTTTAATTTGTCATCAAGTCCGTAGTATGTGAGAAGCTCTTTAACTTCAGTATTATCAAAACCAAATAACTTTGCAAAATCAGAATTTTCTAGACCACAGGCGTAGAAATTATTAAGTCCTGTAAAGATGCTTTCTTTTGCAACTTTTAAACATCCTGTAATAATTCCTTTTTCAAGATAATTGTTGTTTTTAAGTCCTGCACTAAACACATTAGAGATTGCATTTTTGACATTTTCATAAAATTCATATCTTGATGATTTAGATAAAGGCACGTCATATTCATCTACAAGAATTATTGCTTTTTGCCCAGTTATATCAAAAAGCAATTTGGTAAGAATTTTTAAGAAAGATGTTCCTAAAATTTGTTTTTTTTCTGCACTTACGTTTTCATCTGACAGTGCAACTAGCTCATTTAACTTAGCTTCTTGTTCTTTGCTTAACTTATTAAGATTTAATCTTCCTTTTATCTCGTCAGCTGCAAATCCAAGTTCTTCAAAAATTTTTTGTAGAGCTAATTCTTTTGATTCGACGTTCCACGCATCTTTAAAAGATAAAGTAATTATTGGGTACTTGCCCATGTGTTTAGAGCAAAAGTCTTTATCTTTAAATATTTCAAGATCTTTAAATAGGTTCTGTTGGAATGAAGTATCAAGAGGATCTTTATAGTTAATTTCTAAAAAGCATTTGAGCATGTCCAAGGTAACAGATTTACCAAAGCGACGAGGTCTTGTAAAAAGCATGGTTGTACTTGCTTTAGTTACAATATCTTTTATGAATTTTGTTTTATCTACGTAATAGAATTTTTTGCCAATTATGTCTCTAAAAGATTGTCCATCTATTGGCACTTGTTTTTTCTCAATATTCATAAAAAATCCCTTTTGAGTGCTTGTTCTTATTATAGATTGTTAGTCTTTTTTAAACAAATATCACATGCTTTAAAGTGATTATTCTACAGACCATAGAATGAATCGGTTTCGATATCAATGAACTACCATTGGCTAAAGCCAATGGTTTCGAAGGTCAGTCCTAGATATTGCTATCTATGATCTACCTTCTTCTAAATTAAGCA
>ONCS01000238.1 GCA_900316375.1 uncultured Succinatimonas sp.
TATCAAGTCCCATTGTTTGGATCTTAAAAAAAATTGGAGATCAGCGAGCAGGAAAATAATTACTTAAGTTTACTGCTCACTGTCAGTAATATCTATTAAGTTGAAGGGCAGATTAACATTAAAACTGATCTGCTCTTAATCTTAATGATATCACCTGCGTGGTAACGAGTACTCATATAGAATGGAGTTACATCCTTACCAGGGCCTAGGGCAGTGTTAATGATCTGATACCAGCACTTGTGCAAATGACCTGGAACTGATGGGATCTCAATTTTTAAATCTTCCCAGAAGGCGTTAACAAAGATGTAAGCAAACATCTCTTGTTTCTTGTAGTAATACAAGAAGCCAATGGAGTGAGACATATCAGACCAATCTGGCTGGAATGGTTTAGTACCATGCCACTGGATCTTAGCATTAGATAAAGTCTTATCTAACTTATGATGAGAGTTTTCATTTAAATGAGTAAGTTTACCTGCACGAGATAAGTTAATTAAGGTCTTAGTGAAGTTAAACATTTCACGTTGATCTTCATCAAAGTCCCAGTTTAAGTAGCTTAGCTCATTGTCCTGACAGTAAGCGTTGTTATTACCTTTTTGGGTACGTAAAACCTCATCACCCATGCAAATCATAGGAGTACCTAGTGAGAACATGGTAATAGTCATGAAGTTTTTAACCTGGCGTAAACGGAGATCATTTAAGCGCTTGTTATCGGTAATACCTTCATAGCCATAGTTTGCTGAGTAGTTATTATTGCTACCGTCATTGTTGTGCTCGCCGTTATCATCATTGTGCTTATCGGCATAGCAAACTAAATCGTATAAGGTAAAGCCGTCGTGGCAGGTAATAAAGTTAATAGATTTTTGCGGATCAACTTTGTGCTCATTGTAAATATCAGGTGAGCCTAGAACACGCATTACAAACTTCTTAACCTTACCCTCATCACCACGCATAAACGAGCGCACATCATCTCGGAATTGACCGTTCCACTCACGCCACTTACTACCAGAGATCGCACCTAACTGATACAAGCCACCAGCATCCCAAGGCTCAGCAATTAACTTAGCCTCAGCTAGACGGCGGTTACCATCAATTGAAAGTAGGGTAGAGCTGTCGTTATTTGGTACACCATACTTATCACGGGTTAAGATAGATGCTAAGTCGAATCTAAAGCCATCAACGTGCATCTTCTCATGCCAGAAGATAAGTGAGTCCATGATCATGTTACGTACTACTGGCTCATTTGCGTTAAGTGAGTTACCGCAACCAGAGTAGTTTTGATAATAGCCATCTTTAATGATGTAGTAGCCGTTCTTATCTAAGCCTTTAAAGCAGTAGGTAGGACCGTTCTCATCACCTTCAGAGGTGTGGTTGTAAACAACATCTAAAATAACCTCAATACCTACTTTATGTAGAGCTTTAACCATGTCACGGAACTCATCTAATGGTCCCATGATAGATTTATCTGAGGAGTAGCCCTCATGTGGGGCAAAGAATACTAATGGTGAGTAACCCCAGTAGTTAGAGTGGCCAGGACGTGCGTCAAGCTCATCGAACTGATAGACAGGCATTAACTCAACTGCGGTAATACCTAACTCTACTAAATAAGGGATCTTCTCAATTAAGCCTTTATAGGTACCACGGATGTCATCGGCAATACCTGATGATTTATCAGCTGTAAAGCCTTTGACGTGCATCTCATAGATAATGGTCTTTTCAAGTGAGCGGTGAGGGAGTGTATCAATACCCCAATCATACTCATTGACATCAATGACCGCACTTTTCATGCAGCATCTATAAGCTTTTTTCTCGTCATTTGGTTGAAAACGAGTGTAGTTATCAGGAAAGAGCACACGCTTTGCGTATGGATCAATTAAGATCTTGCCCACCTCTACAGAGGTTTGTCCAAACTCGTTGATAATTGGTTTTGTAACTCGATAAGCGTAGATTTGACCTGCTTTAACGCCATGTACAAAGACATGCCAGAAATAAACAGATTTAAAAACACTTGATGAAAGGTGAATTACAGCAGGTTCATCGTCATTGACATCTTTGAATAAAAGTAAGTCAATCTCTGCAGCATCAGGAGCCCAAACTGCGAAGTTTACACCATCTTTTTCTATGGTGGCACCTAGATGTCTGCAATGTCCTACTGAAACAATGTAGTTATTTTGTTGTCCCATACCTAATCCTTAATTGCACTGTTTTGATATAGTTAATGCATATTTTTGGAACTATGTGCCCGTATTGTATCAAAATAGGCTATTATTTCTCTATTGTTTTAGAGGTTATTATTTTATGGCTAATATTATTCAATCAGCAGCCGGTCGTATCAATACCACACCACTTGATCTTAACGGCAATCTACAAAAAATTCTTAAACTCTGTGGCACAGCTCAAAGTCAGGGCATTAAATTCATCGCTTTCCCAGAATTGGTGCTTACAGGTTACAATTGTGGTGATTTATTCTCTCACCCAAATTTTGTAAAAGCAGCATCTAGTGCACTTTTAAAAATCAAGTACGAAATGCCTGAGGATTTAACCGTTGGTATTGGTTTACCACTTTTAGCTAATAACGGTAAAGTCTATGATGGTTATGCTTTAGTTAAGAAAGGTAAAATCTTAGGCTTAAGCGTTTTACATTCTTTTTATAACAACAAAGACAGCCGCATTCGTTTCTTTGTAACTCCAACTGTTAATGCTGAAGATTTAGAGTTTATTGTAGGCTCTGAAAGCTATCAAGCTCAAAGTGTCTTTGATGTTGATGGTACTAAAGTTGGTATCTTCTTTAACGACGGTGACTCTCAATTTGTTAAAGGATCTGATCTTCTAGTCTGCCCAGAGGCTACCCGTTTTGAACTCTACTCTGAAAATGAGCGTTTAGAAAAGGCAACAAAACTTTCTGTTACCTTTAACTGTGAAGTCTTAGTAACTAATTTACTTGGTTGTGAGTCAGGCTCTGATATCTTTGATGGTTTATCTATCTTTGCAAAAGACGGTAAACTAGAAGCTGTAGGCTCATTCCTATCATTTAAGCGCTATGACTTAGTAACTAAAGATTGCGGTATCCACAATTTCCTAGAAGAGTATGACACCATTGTGCGTGCGGTTGCTTTAGGTCAGTTTGATTGGATGTTAAAGACTAGATCACATGGCTTTGCGCTATCTATGTCAGGTGGTGCTGATTCTGGTCTTTGCGCAACTTGTGTGTGCTATGGACAGCTAGCTGCCTTAGATGAGTTAGGCTTTGATGAGTACAAGGAAATCTTAGAGGGCTTAAAGTTTAATGTACCTGATTTTACAGGCGACATTGAGACTTATATTAAGACTCAAATTATGCCTCAATTACTTATCACTGTATATCAAGGATCAGCTGTTTCTGGCTCAGTTACTCGCACCGCAGCTATGAAGGTTGCTCAAAACCTAGGCTCAACTCATTATGAGTGGTCAATTGCTAAGTTAGTTGAAGATTATGTATCCATCATTAACGGTACCACACCTAATGATCCACTAAATTGGGATCGTGATGATCTAACTTTACAAAACATTCAGGCACGTTCTCGTGCCCCTGGCATTTGGATGATAGCTAACCGCTATAACAAGCTTTTAATGTCTACATGTAATGCTTCAGAAGATGCTGTAGGTTATTGCACTATGGATGGTGATACCGCAGGTGGCTTATCTCCAATAGGTGATGTTTCAAAGAGCCGCATTTTACGTATCAATCAGCATATTGCAGATGAAGGTATTGAAGTTGAAGCAGGTGGCTTAAAGCTTAATGTTCCTGATATGTCATATATCTCAGCACAGGCACCAACTGCTGAATTACGCCCAGGCCAAACTGATGAGCGTGATTTAATGCCATATGTAATTCTTGATAGAATTCATGAATTACATCAAGCAGATTTCTTATCACCTAAGGCTATTTTAGATACCATCGTAGGTGAGTACACCAAGTTTAGCCGTGAAGATTTATTGACCTTTGTAAAGCGTTACTTCCAAAAGCTTGCAGTAAATCAATGGAAACGTGAGCGTGGTGCTACTACCTTCCATATTGAGAAGAATGACTTAAATGCTAAGTCTGGCTTTATCTTCCCATTACTAAATGATGGTTATAAGTCTTTACTTGAAGATTTAAAGTAGTAATTATTAAGCAAATTTAAAGAAAATCCTAAGTCAAAATTGGCTTAGGATTTTTTATTTTTTTTATGCTTTTTGTTAATTATTAACATTAGCTTTTTTGCAAGCAACAGCACATTGCTTACCATTAAATGCTAAACCAATACAACTAATGCTTTTTAATGTATCATGTTTCTCAAAAAGTCCTAAGTGGTATTTCTTATCAAAAATCTGTTTTAATCCTTTTTTACTGTCTTCATTTAGCGTATCAATATTTTTACTGTGTTTAAGTTCGATAATAGCAGCTTTTGTTACGTCGCCATTTTCTCGTTTTACTATACATATATCCGCATAACCTAATCCTAATTCATAATTAGGTGCATAGCTGTAAATATCTTGCTCAATACCTTCAGAAAAAACGCCATTCAAAAAAGCTTGATAATAACCTTCTTTATCTAAATTTTTAGAAAAATCTCTATAACTTATAGCAATTAACAAAAGTTTATTTAGGATCTGCGAGATTAATAAATCATCAGCTTTTAAAAAGGCTTCAATTAGCTTGTTTTTAGTTGATTGATAGCTTTTATTATCTGAATTAAAACACCAAGTAGCTAGAGTTTCAAAACATTTTTTAACACATAGGTTAGGAATTTTTAGACTACTCTTCGTATTAGGATTGTATGACTTAGCTAAAGTCAAATATCCTGTTGAAAAAAGTAGTGTCCAAAACTGATTTGCATTTTTACTTACTGCCATCTCTTGGTAACTTAGTCCTTCATTCAAGTTAACTTCTATATCTTTGAATTCAAGTAACTTAGGAAATTCTTTGACATATTGATCTGGAGATTTTTCAAAGATATTTCTGAGGATTTCTGAACTTGCAGAGTTATTCCAATATGATAGGGGATATGAGTCTGCATTAGATTTACAGTCGCTAACATAGTTAATTACATCCCAAGGACAGTAGATTTCTTCTTCTGCAATTCTGTATCCATCGTACCAAGTTTTGAAAATATCGGCCTTTTCTGTTAGGTTATAGAATTTGAGCATCTGCTCAACTTCTTTTTGAGTAAAACCAAACAAGCTACCGTCTGTAAAGGTAGTTAGAGAATTTACCTTAAAGTTATTAAAACCTGTAAAGATACTTTCTTTTGTTACTCTTAAGCAACCTGTGATGAATGCCTTATGGACATAGTCGCAGTCTTTTAGTGCATTTCCTAAGCAGTCAGAATAATCTTGTCTAAAATCTTGGTAATAGTCTGTTTGAAAGCTTTTAGCTAGAGGTACATCATATTCATCAATAAGCACAATTGGTTTTATTTTTGTGTATTTAAAAATAATTTGGCAAATTGTACTTAGAAGAATAGTGATATCAAGTTTGATATTTGCATTAGTCTTTGCTTGTTTTAAAAGCTTTAAAAAATCAGAGTCTTCTTCTGCTAGATCGTACTGATTTAAGAATTCAAGTGTATCAGCTAACTCTGAAAAACGAAGAAGAATTCTGCGAAGAGAGTTTTCGTAGCTTGTTGATGTTCCTGCTCCTTTAAAGGATATAGAAACGACAGGAAATTTTCCCATGTATCGATTACAAAATTCTTGATCTTTATAGACATCAAGATCTTTAAATAATGCAATATGAGAGCTTAAATCATTAAAATCTTTATAATTTGGTGTTAGAAAACTCTTTAACACGGAAAGAAATAGGGATTTACCAAAGCGCCTTGGTCTTGTAAAAAGATTGACAGCAGTATCTTTCTCAATAGTTGA
This sequence comes from uncultured Succinatimonas sp., assembly GCA_900316375.1. Lineage (GTDB taxonomy): Bacteria > Pseudomonadota > Gammaproteobacteria > Enterobacterales > Succinivibrionaceae > Succinivibrio. The sequence continues at coordinate 5,884 of ONCS01000238.1, forward strand.
ACCTAAGTATTTAGGAATAAAAGAAGTCTTATCAACGTAATATGAATTACTTGAAATAATTCTTTCAAAATCAGAAAAGCCAATTGGTAAGGACTTATCCATGTGCACCTCAAATTCAATCTTTGATTAATTATAGAGTTAAACAAGCTAATGATCTACAAATTACTTCCAATCATACTAGCGCTAATGGGATAATGTTTGGAAATTACATGATTGAATTTAGAAAGATTTAAAACTGTGGACAATCTTTGATTTTTACAGCGATAAATTCATTAAAATCATGAATTTGTAACGCTTGAAACGTTAAAGCTAAATTACAATAAACAATTTGCAAGAAACTTTACTACTTTAATTTTTTCTCTATGAAGATCATCTTTTTTACTTTCTTATTCTTTATCTTAGCTATCGTGCTGTTCTTAGGCTCTTTTAGTAGTGCAACCTTCTTTGCATGCGTGCTAACTATAATTGTCCTAATCTTTGCTATAGTTGGCATTAGCTACGTGGTAGGCTCTTTTAAAAGGTAGTTTGTGTATATTGCCTAAAAGCAGTCTGTCCTCAATATTTAATCATCAAAATCCTACTAGCTTAATATTTGTCAAATCTATTAGGTGCTAAAATGGCCTTAATTCAATTATTAAGGACTTATTATGCTTTCTAAGATTTTGACATCATCTCTTGTTGCTTTAACTTTAGCTTTATCATCCACAACCTCATTTGCAGCGCAAAATAAAGCCGTCTCAGCAGCCCGTGCTGCTAATTACATGGGGCAAAAGGTCATGGCTTGTGGCAAGTTAGCTCAAGTAAAGCAAATCAAAAACGGTCATTTTCTAAATCTTGATGCACCATATCCACATCAAAGTCTAACAGTTGTCATTTGGAAAAATGAGTACAAAGACGTGGTTAAGAAACTAGGAGATCTAGAGGATAATGTCGGTAAGGTCATTTGTGCTTTTGGTACTGTAAGTGAGTACAAAAAAGACGTACAAATAGTAGTTAAAAAAGCTCAAAACATCGATTACGCCAGATAAAAATACAGTTTTTTAAGTCATGAAAAAGCTTTTAAATGTCGCATTTGTATCAGCAATTATCTTTGTATCTTTAAGTTTTAGTGTGCAGGCAGGAGATGATCTTTTTAATCCTCATCAAAGCAGTGATGATGTAGTACTGCCTATGCCTTGTGGATATAAGATGGCATTTCGCAAGGTATACACTAGCGATAACAAAGCTTCAAAATTATCTTACTTTGAGTTTAATGATGGTGATACAAATAGTAAGAACCAATTAACTCAAGGTAAGTATAAGTGCCGTGTGCAAGGCTCTTTTCATGATCAAAATGGCTATTACATGTTGGTATCTAAGTATGAGTTGATGTCTGCTCAGTATTTAGCACTTACTACCGATAAATGCCCAACTAACCTTGATACAAAAGCAATATTGCCAGCAGTTAATCTAACCTATCTAGACTTTGCTAATGCTGCAGCTAAATACTCTTTCTTTTTGCAAAAACAAAAAGATGTACCTGGTAATGGCAGTCAAAAAGCCTATGCCTCACTACCTGCTAATTGTGAGTGGGCCTTTGCAATGCGTGGTGGTTTAAAAGTACCAAAAGATGTACTTGAAAGTACTAGTGGCAGTTTTAAAGACGGCATTGAAAAATACGCATGGTTTAATAGCTCTGTGTCCTCAAATGGTAACTTACAAAGACCTGGCCTTTTAAAGCCTAATCCTTTAGGTCTATACGACATGCTAGGTAATGCCATGGAGCTTATGGATGATAGGTTTACGGTGCAAGTAGGGGATGAATCTTTAGGGCAACGTGGTGGTTTTACCGTCCGTGGCGGTAGTTTTTTAACTTCAAAAGATCAGTTAAACAGCGCCACCAGATCAGAAAAGCCCTTATTTGATAGTAAAGGCAATCCTACCCATAGTCGCGATTTGGGCACAAGATTTGTACTAGGCCTGCCTGTAATTGGCTCTATAAAAGAAGTAAAAGAGTTAAATCAAGAGTTAAGTCAAAGTAAGCTCAAGACTCAAGATAACCTTAAAAGTGCTAATTTAAGTAAGAGTGGCAAATCTCAAAATAAAGTTAGTGCACAAGCTCAAAATCTTAGCAAGAATAAACCACTAGTAGAGCCAGAGCTTTTAGATGATACTTATGGGCAAGACACTCAATATAATCAGAAAAAGCCTAAACAGCAAAAGCCTCAAGATACAAACTTAGAAGCAAAATCTTTAAATACCCAAAAGCTAAAGAAAAAACATCAAAGTGGCTCTTTAAAGGTAAATCAAGGCAGTAAGCAAGCTCAAAAAACTTATGATGACAATAGCTTTGGAAATATCATTGATAACGATGATATTACTGCTGCAGCAGGTGGCATTGATACCTCAAATCTTGAGATTGACGGTGAAATAGCTGATGTAAGTGAAGATGATGCTTTTGTCTTCCATGGCAAGACTTTAAATGTAGTTGATCTGTACCAAAGAGCTAGCAATCAAAATAAGGGTAGTCAGTACAGAAAATCACGAGTTGTAAACGAAATATCAGCACAGTACGCGCCTTATTATTTTCATGAGACTGTTTGGATGTGCGGTGAGCTGGCGCAGGTTAAGGTGTTAAATAATATGACGCTTTTAAATCTTGATGATAAGTACCCTCAACAAAATCTAACCATCATGTTAAGAGGAAAAGCTGTAGATAGTGTAGAGTCTGAATACGGTAATTTAAACTCAAAGCTTGGCCACAAGATCTGCGCATTTGGTGAGGTAGTTGATTACAAAGATAACTTTGAAATTATCATTGATGATGCTCGTGATCTTGAGGTGAAATAGGCAAAATACCTAGAAATCTCTTTGTTGCAAATTAGATTTTCTCTAGTCTTTTGATTTCACAGCTGTGCTTTTTAGTTTTGGTGTCGTAGTTAATTCCTACTAGCAAAAAGCCGTTGCCATAATTAGCGTATTTTGCTGTGTATTGCTTGTCCTCAATTTGCTTAATTGCAGTTTGAGTGTCTTTGTTCCATTTAAGCTCGATGATGATTGCAGGGTCTGTAAGCTTAAACCTATCTTTTGGCAGATACAGTAACAGGTCAATCTTCGGCATTGTTTAACTAATCCTAAACTTTTTGTATTCTCGAGGCATAACATCAAGGGGGTGTTTGCCATGA
>ONCS01000237.1 GCA_900316375.1 uncultured Succinatimonas sp.
GCTATTAATAGAAGTTTTTCTAACTTTTAATTTAGCTTGTTAAAGAGCTTTAAGCATGCTCGATGCTTAAAATAATAAATTTTTCACATGATATCTTTATGCAAATTGTTGCAGTATCAAGTGTGATTTATATCAATAGGCATTTGTTTGCCGTATTACTTTAATTTTGTAAACTGCATTTACGTACGTAATTACTCTTTTTGAATTTGATACTTAAGCATTTTGGCATATAATGCCCGCAGTTAAATATACAAGCAACTCTGACACTAACATCCGAGGTTTAAAATGGCAAAGGTTCAGAAAAAAGGTTTAGTTAGAATTTTTAACGCTTACAAATACAGCATGAAAGGCTTTAAAGCAGGTCTTGAGAATGAAGCTGCTATCCGCCAAGAGTTTGTTTTAGCAATCATCTTAACTATTGTCGCATGCGTATTCTTTAACAATGATGTCGTTAAGCTAATCCTTTTAATTGCTATGCCTTGGCTTACTGTTGTAGCTGAGCTTTTAAATTCAGCTGTTGAAGCAGTAGTTGATAGAATTGGTACTGAATATCACGAGTTATCAGGTCGTGCTAAAGACTTAGGCTCTGCTGCTGTGTTCGTAATGTTAATTTTAACCTTAGTTACTTGGATCCTAATTGTCTTAACAAAATTTGGTATCTTAAACTAACTAATATCAAACAAATAGCTAATCTAAGATCACATAAAAAGAGCAAAAATAGTGATTAAGTCTGACGATGATTACATGCGCCTTGCTTTAATTGAAGCGCAAAAGGCCTATGACTTATTTGAAGTACCCGTAGGTGCTATCATCGTCGATGAGAATGGTGAGGTTTTAGCTAAAGGATACAATCAAACCATTACCTCACACGATCCAACTGCCCATGCTGAAGTTGTAGCCTTAAGACAGCTTGGACAATTAGTTTCAAATTATCGCTTTCCTAAATACACAATGTATGTAACTTTAGAGCCATGCTGTATGTGTGCCATGGCTTTAATTCATGCAAGACTTCAAAGAATTGTCTTTGGGGCAAGTGATTTAAAAACTGGTGCCTGTGGCTCTGCTTTTAGTCTTATTACTGATGAAAAGCACAACCATAGAATAGAAGTGACAAGGGGAGTTTTAGAGAATGAGTGCTCAACTTTGATCTCTTCATTTTTTACGATGCGCCGTGAACAAAAGCGAGCACAAAAAGAACTTCAAAAAGAACAGCAAGAAAACGAAAATTAATCCTCATTATTCTAAATCTTACTGTTAATACAGCATACAACAAGCCTAAAATTGTAAGATTTGACCTACTTTGATGCCCACAATTTGCTAAATAATTGATTTATATCTTACAATATGAGATTATTTAGCATTACAATACTAAAAATAATTTTAATCTTTCTTTAAAGAAGGGACTGCAGCGTGAAAACTCGTAACAGCATTCGTGCAGAAGTTAATGCTCTGTACAAGGACAAAGTAATCGCTTGGCTTAGCGATTCAATTAAGAATAATACCCCATTTGAAGCTGTTCGTATCTATCTTGGTGCGCCTACCCGTGATGAGGATGTAGTAGGCAATAAAGATGAGTTCAAGCAATTTTGCGATGATTGGCATAAAGAGCTAATCGCAGGTAAAGTCGATTTCATTGAAAAAACTTATCCTGATATTGGCAAGATTGAAGTTCCTGTACATCTTGTATTTGAAAAGATTGAAGAGATTGCATCTTGGGCAGGTCACTTAGTAGAGTTCCATTCTGCTCAAAAGCGTCTTGTAGCTGTTCAAGCTGAATTGCCTGATTTAATCGATGCTGCTGTCGAAAATATCCACGCTATTACCTCTTTAGATGAAGAAGACTTTGTACGCTTTGTACAAGTTTGTAAGTGGATCTGCGTACACAAGAAATCTGGCGCTTTAATTCGTCAAATTCCAGTGCGTGGTGTAGATACACAGTGGTTTGAAAGTTTTAGATATTTAATTCTAAGCTTCTTACGTGATTTCTTAGATTTAAATCCATTACGCCGCGATTTATTACAATTAGGTTTAGTGCCTCCAACAGAAGTAGTACGTGTGGTTTTATTAGATAACGTACTACGTAGCAAGGTCGGTGGTTTACGTGATATCGGTTTAACTTTACAAGATTTAGCTAAACTTGATATTAAGCCACGTAAAGTTCTATTCTTTGATGATTTAGCAACTGCTTTATCTCTACCTGATGTACCTGGTGTAGTAGCTATTGTTTTAGGCAACCACATCAATGAGATCTGCAAGATCTCATGGGTATCACATTCACAATGTGTTTACGTATCAGGTATTGAGTTACGTGCTTTTGCGGTAATCAACAATATCCGTGTAAATCTTCCAAATGCACAGACCTTAACTTTAAATAAGGATGTGTTTGCTGCTAACCACGATATCTGGTCATTTGATGATATTGAGGTTAAAGAGTTTAACAGCAATATGGCATTAACTGTTCAAGAATCACTTCTATACAACATGTTAATTGCCGGCTCATTTGGTCGTCGTGCTCGTATCCCTCAAGAGAGAATGCCACTATCTGAGATCTTCGCTTTACTTGATATTCACTATGAAGAGTTAAAGAATGATATCGAGCTTGGCAAGGAAGATACTCGTAAGCCAAAGATGAAGGAGACTCCTAATGCTACAACTAAAGAGCAGGATGTAACTCCAGCTAACGATATTCAAGAAGATGAAGATGCAAGCATGCCAACAGAGGTAGCACCAGCTCCTGCTGCAATTGCTCCTAAAGCTGAAGCTCCAGCAACTTCTTATTCTCAATATTCTGAGCCAACTTCAGCTTATGAAGAAGAGCAACAAGAAGAGGATGATATTGAACTAGCTATTCATACCAATAACAACAATAACTAGACAATATTCATGATTTAACAAGGCTCCTTTAGTGGAGCTTTGTTGTCTCTATCGCACTGATTTATCAAATAAATAATTAAAGTAAAGTGTCAGATTTTACAAATTTTAAGAAAATTTCACAAAATCCAAAATTTCATTGATTTTTGAACTTTTTGAAAGCGATTACAAAATTAAATGTACTTAGAAAAGGCTTAAATATCACATTTAGTGCATGTAAATTATAAAACACACCTAAACATACTAAAAAAGTAGAGATTTGATATTTATGCTTTTTCTTTGTAGATCATAGCCTTAATTATGGTGTAAAATAGCGACTGTAATTATGTGATCTAGATCAATTGAATTTAAGATTAATATAGCAATAATAGGTATATAGAGGACTTATGTCAGCACAATTTATTTCAGTTCATCCTGATAATCCACAAGCTCGTTTAGTAAAGCTGATTTGTGAGATTTTACGTGAGGGCAAGGTTGCTGTAATACCAACTGATTCTGCTTATGCTTTATGCTGTATGCTAGAGCAAAAGGGGGCAATGGAAAGAATTGCTAGAATCCGCCAAGTAGATAAGCACCACAACTTCACTTTATTGTGCCGAGATTTATCTGAGCTCTCAACTTACGCTAAGGTTGATAACAGTGTATTTAGACTTTTAAAAAGTCACACTCCAGGTGCTTACACTTTTATTCTTCCTGCAACAAAAGAAGTGCCTCGTCGTTTAATGAACGAGAAGCGCAAAACTATTGGTATTAGAGTTCCACAAAATGCAATTCTAAGTGCCATTATTGAAGAGTTAGATCAGCCTCTAATGAGTTGCTCTTTAATTCTCCCAGGAGATGAAGAGGCTCAAAATGATCCTGTTGATATCAATGATGCAATTGGATCAGTAGTTGACGTAATTGTAGATGGCGGTGTTTTAAATACCACTCCTACAACCGTGATAGTTTTTGAAGATGGTGTACCATCAGTGCATCGTGTAGGTGCAGGCGATACATCTGATTTTGAATAAAAATATAATACAAGTTTAAAGCAAACTCAGGACGGGATATATGGACAAGTTTAAACGCAATGCGTTTTTTATACGGTTAGGCCTAATCTTTATGGTCGGCTTGTGTATTGCTAGTTTCTCATTATTCCCAAAGCAGTACGCCTATCCAAGCTCAGTTACTGCCTCAAGTGTTGACCAAAGTCGTCGTACTACTTTAAAGCAAAGATTAGATTATCTTGATCTTGATAATCAGATAGCAAATCGTGGCAAGGTAAAGCGTCATAAGTTTAATGAAGATCAAAGCCGTTTAAGCGGTGATGAAATTTTAGCAAACCGTACTTCATATTCAATTGATAATCAAAAGAATAAAGATGGCATTAAGTCAGCTTCTTCACAGCCAAAGGCTACAGCTGTAACTAACTACTATAAAGAAAACTTCATGCTAAAAGACTAATCAAGCAATTGAATAAAAAAATAACTACACTTAACTAACCTTAAAAAATGGCAGGGCGGACACTCTGCCATTTTTGTGTCTGCACTATCTTTAACTTGACATAAAGTGGCTTAAATAAGTTTTTGCACACTTTTGTATAACTTGTCTAATTTATAATCAATTTTGTAAATTATCTTTGTTTAAGATCTAAATGAGTATATAATATTTACTATCGCAAACGATTATTTGCCTTAAAGTTATAAAAAATAATCCTCATTGATAACTCATTGAAAAATAAATAAAAAGTTATAGTTAAACTTTGATGAATTTTGTAAAAATTTGTCTGAAAATGTTTTTTTTGATAACCCTGCAAAATTTTGTTTTTTGACTTTTATTTTTTACATTCAAGTCACAAAATTTAAAACAGTATCAAAAAATTACGTCAAAGTTGCTAATCATAATCTATACTAAAAATAAAACGGGGATAAAAATGCGAAAATTCTTCTTGTGCCTTAGCTTATGTTTATGCGCTTTCACCTGCGTATACACAAACGCTTACGCTGCAGAAAATGAAGATGGCGCTACGCAAGACAAGGTTCAAGTTAACAACACCCAAAAAGCTAAAAGACCTAAACTACATAATCGTCGTCCTAAGTTCCAATCTAACGATAAAATTGATTCAAGACGTGCTTCATTACGTATGCAATTACGGCGTGATGCACAGGCCTATCGTATTGACACAAATAATCAAAGACATGCCGCTGCAGGTAACGATCTCTATTTAGCTTATAAGGCAGCAGCCCTTGATGAAGATAAAGAAGAGAGTGTTGCAGTACAAGCTCAAAGACAGAAAGGCGCTGTAACTGATCTTGAGAATATCAAAAACGAAAGAGCAGAGAAGTACTCTAATTGGATTAAGAGCAATTTAATTTCTAAAAAGCGTGTTGATTTTGATGAAAAGCAACGTGCTGAAAGAAAAGCTTTAAGAGATGAGCATAAAGAAACTCAACAAAAACAATCTGATGTTGAAAAGTCACGCCCTAAGGATGCTTCAGTTGATAATCTTTTGAAAAACGAAGATGAGCTAAGCTTCGACTCTTTAAGATAAATATCTGTGTTAAGACTTTCTAAGAATTCATAAATCACCAAATAAAATGGGGAACTTTAAAGATCCCCATTTTCATGTCTGTCTTTAATTTATCAATAAGCGCACGTAAAACACCGTCGTTTACGGCGGTGATATAAGTGCGCGGTAAAATAATTTGACAACTCTGTCGTAACTGACAGTGAGCAGTAAACTTAAGTAATTATTTTCCTGCTCGCTGATCTCCAATTTTTTTTAAGATCCAAACAATGGGACTTGATA
>ONCS01000236.1 GCA_900316375.1 uncultured Succinatimonas sp.
GGTATCACCAAAGCATACCAGTCAAAAGTGTTCTTGCTGTGGTCATATCAGTAAGGATAACCGTAAGACTCAAGCTAACTTTAAATGTGTAAAATGCGGACACGAGACCAACGCAGATCTCAATGCCAGCATAAATATTTGTGAGGCCGGAAGGGCCTTAATAGCGCGCCTGGCGAACAAACAAGAAGCGAAAGCTTCGAAGTAGTCGGCAACGCGAATCCGTCGAATGTCTGCTTAGGAAGCTAAGTAGGCCTGTAGAATCCTCCCACTTTAGTGGGAGGAGAACTTCAACAATTTTTTGTACATCATGCTTAATATAACTTCTGCAGAAACTTTATTTAGTGGCATAGGCGTTGTCATTTGCCTATTAGGTTTAATTTGTTTTTTTATACCTCGTCATCATAAATTTGGTATTTTATCGATTCTTTTAGGTGATTTATTTTTATTTATCTCAATAGTATTTCCTAAAAAGATGACCGATTTGATGGCATCTTATCAAGTTGATCCAACCGTATTTGCAACTGATGAACGTTATGTAGGCGCAGTCGTTGGCTTAATTATCTTTGCTCTTTGGTATGTAGTAAGAGTCTTGTTTAATAAATACCTTTTAAAGACAATTAAAAAGCCACAAACTAAAGAAAAGTCTCAAGAGAATACAAAACAAGAAAGAATAGAAGATCAAAAGCAAACTTCAGAGCCAACTGTTTCTCATGTAGAGCCGTCTCTTAACATTGATAACGAGTCTATAGATTCAAGAGTAGAGCCAACACTTGATCTTACTCCTAAAAAGAAACTAGCTGATCCTCGTCTTTTTAATAATCTTAAGGTTAATCAATAAGCATGCAAATTTGTATCGCAAGTATTGATGAGGCTTATTCTCTTGTACCAACTTTAGATAAAGTATGGACTGATTTTGCTAAAAGATTTGGTGAAAATCGTGCGAAAACCTTTTTAGCAGGGCGTGCTTTATTACAAAAAATTCTTCATGATTTTTACCAAATTGAAAAATTACCTTTCATGCGTACTTTAGATAATGGTAAACCCATATTTGAAGAGGCGAGATTCCCTTTTTTTAATATCTCTCATAGTGCAAGGACTATCTGCATTGCCGTAGGCTCTAAAAACTTAGGTGTGGATATTGAGTTTATTAAAAAACGCGTGCATTTTGATGCTTTAACTCATAAGGTCTTATCAAAATTAGAACTTTCTTATCTTGATACTTTAGATGAAGAGAAAAAGTTAGAGTTTTTCACAGCTTTATGGACTGTGCGTGAGTGCTTAGTAAAAATCACCGGGCGTGGACTTGTAGATTTAAGTCAGATCACCATCAATCTTGAGACTTGTAAGATTAAGTATTACAACGTTGAAAAAGACAACACCATTCATACTTTAAGATTAGATGACTTAATTACTACAGAAAAGCCTTCATTTTTATCTTATAGCAAAGACAAAAATGAAGAGGCTCATTATTTTTTACTAGATAAAGGTAGGTTAAATCCAATCCATGATGCTAAAGACTATTTAGTTTTCAACACTTAGCTGTACATTACCTTTACACTATCAGTTCCTGCCATATCACGTATGCCTTCGATTAAGTCATCTGTTGGCAGATATCTGTATTTATCATCGCGTAAGGTTAAAAGCTTATTATCTAAGATAATGCTTAAGGTACAGCCTTTTGCAACTAAGCTTGGATCTTCTGCGACCATCATTTCCTGATTGATACTTTCAACCGTGACACGGTTACGTAATAAAGCACCATCGATAACATTAAAGTTATCTTCTAAAGACTTAGTCGTGAAGTTTAAAATAATTCTTCTAGCTCTTAGCATACGCTCTGATTCAAGAGTATAAATCTCTCTTACTCTAAGTCGATTTAAACCTTCTTCAGTCATAATGTAGGTACCTTCAATAATTAAAATTAAAGGTGCAGGGATATTGTCATCACCTTTTTTAGCACGAGTACGCTTTGCATCAAGAATTTTCTTTTCAATGGCAGCGTATTTTTCTGCAAGACGATTAAAGAGCATGATCTCGATAGTTGCGGTGCCATCATCTAAAGCTAGTGAGTAGAATTTACTGCCATCTTTTGAGGATAATCTCGACATCGCACTACTTACTACCGCACCTACTCTTACACGAGTAGGTCTATCTGGAGTACCTGGCATCATGTTATTTAGAGTAGTACTACCACAAGAGAAAGCAATTTCTGCTCTATAAGCGTCAATTGGGTGTCCTGATAAATATAGACCTAATAATTGCTTTTCATGATAGAGGCGAACCTTATCTGACCAATCAATGCAATTTACATAGTTTGGTTTGACATTTTGATCATCAAGGCCTGCAAATAAATCAAACTGACCAGTGTTTTGATTGTCTGTCTTTTGGTTTGCATACTTAATTGCAGTAGGCACCGATGCCAACATCTTAGCGCGGTTAGGTCCAATACTATCTAAAGCACCACTTTTAATTAAAGCTTCGATAGTACTCTTTGACATAAAAGATGTGCCTACACGGTACACAAAGTCAAAGAAGTCGGTGTATTTACCATGAGCTTCACGCTCTTCTACAATGTGATCAACTAGTTTTTCACCTACGCCTTTAATTGCAGAGAATCCGTAAATTACATTGCCTTTAATATCTACACCAAAATGGAATTTACCGATATTTACATCAGGTGGATTTACATCAACACCTAAACGATGACACTCACCGATGTAAGCGATAAGTTTGTCTGTCTTCATGCAGTCGGCGGTCATCATGGCTGCTAGGAATTGAGCTGGGTAATGTACTTTTAGATATAAAGTCCACCAAGCTACAAGGGCGTAAGCTGCTGAGTGGGATTTATTAAAGCCGTAGGCTGCGAACATTTCTACTTGGTCGAAGATCTGTGTCATAATTTTCAGATCTTTACCTTTCTTCTCAGCACCGCGGTTAAACACATCACGTTGAGCTGCCATTTCTGCAGGGATCTTCTTACCCATCGCACGACGAAGAATATCCGCGCCACCTAGTGAGTAACCTGCTAGCACCTGAGCAATCTGCATAACCTGCTCTTGGTACACAATAACGCCGTAAGTAGAATCTAAGATTGGTTTTAAATCTAAGTCTTGAGCTTCAGGTAGTGGGTAACTTACAGGCTCGGTTCCATGTTTTCTATCAACAAAGTGATCAACCATGCCTGAGTTTAAAGGCCCTGGACGATATAGTGCAACTAGAGCTACTAAGTCTTCAAATCTATCAGGTTGCATCTTGCCGATGAGCTTTCTCATACCTGTAGATTCAAGCTGGAACACTGCGGTAGTCTCTGTCTCTTGGATCATCTTATATGAGGCATCGTCTTCGTAAGGAATTGCGGCAATGTTAATAGGAGGTTTGCCCTCGCGTGCTAACATCTCATCGATCATCTCTTTAGCATCATCGATGATAGTAAGGGTAGTTAAACCTAAGAAGTCGAACTTAACTAAGCCTGCGTGCTCAACATCTTTTTTATCGTATTGGGTAATAGGCTTACCATCTGAATCAAGCATCAATGGCGCAAATTCTGCAATACGAGTAGGAGAGATCACCACACCGGCTGCGTGTTTACCGATACTTCTAATCACACCTTCTAAGCGCACTGAAACATCGATAAGTTCAATAGAGTCTTTTTCATCATTAGCTTTAGCATTGTTGTAAAAAGCTAGGAAATCAGGACTTACTGACTCACAAGGTTTACCTTTTTTATCAATACCAAAGCAAGCGGCAAAGGTAGTACCTGGGGTATCAGGAATTAAACCTGCGACACGACGTACTTGTCCTAAAGGAACACCAATGGCACGGCCTACACCTTGAATTGCTGCTTTTGGAGCTAGTGTACCGAAAGCTGCAATTTGAGATACCGCATCACGACCATAGTGATCTACCACGTGTTGCAGAGTAAGAGCGCGTTTTCTCTGACAGAAATCCACGTCAAAGTCAGGCATGGATACACGCTCTGGGTTTAAGAAACGCTCGAATAGTAAGTCAAAACGTAGAGGATCAAAGTCAGTAATGGTAAGAGCATACGCTACAAGTGAACCACCACCTGAACCACGGCCAGGGCCCACTGGTACACCATGGGCTTTAGACCATTGAATGAATTCCATCACGATTAGGAAGTATCCTGGGAAATCCATGGTGATAATAACGTTAAGCTCGGTTTCTAGACGCTCTTCGTATCTTGGTCTTTGTTTTTCTCGTTCAACAGGATCTGGGTATAAGAACTCTAAGCGCATCTCTAAGCCTTCATGCGCTTTTTGTCTTAAACAGTCAGCAGTTGATAAGTCTCCAGTATCGTAACGTGGAAGACGTGGGTAGTCTAATTCAATTTCAACATTACAACGCTGAGCAATAGCTCTTGTGTTTTCAAGAGCTTCTGGCAGATCGGCAAAGATCTCTGCCATCTCCTCGGGGCTTCTTAAATATTGTTCATCAGAATAAGTAATTGCGTTTTGACGATTACCTTTTTGCACACCTTGCTGAATGGATACACGAATATCATGAACGTAGTAGTCAGATAGTCCATCTTTAGGAATTTCATTTGGACCTGACATAAAACGGGTATCGTTAGTTGCAACAGGGGCAAAGCCATATTCTAAACAGTACTCTAAAGCCTTACACTCAAAATCTCCTTCGCCTTGGCGATTAGTTCTGGTAATTTCAAAACAGAATCTATCTCCATAGTACTTCTTATAATTTTGAATACGCTCTAGGGCGAGCTTTTCATGATCTTCTCGGAGAAATTGACCAATATCTCCTCTAAAACCATTTAAAAGAATAATGCCTTCGGAATATTTCCAAAGATCTGATACGTTAGCTGCGGCATCTGCAATATTAGGAGAGCCAACTTTAAGCCATGCTTGAGACAAGATATCGTAAAGGTTTTGTTTACCTACACGATTCATCGCAAGTAAGGTTACGGTAAAGTATTTGTCAGGATCGCCTGGTTTGGTGTCTTCTTTTACTTGCAGATCAGCACCCATGATTGGCTTAATACCAGCACTATAGCAGGCGTTATAGAATCTTACAAAGCCTGCCATATTGTTAAAGTCAGTTACAGCAATAGCAGGAAAGCCTAATTTTGCTGCTTTTTTAACAATAGGTCCGACGTTTTGCAGACCATCATTGATGGAATAGCAAGAACGAACGTGAAGGGGAATATAAGCTAAGTTATTGTCAATCATGGTTTGATTTAATTGCAAAAAATGAGTCTGACTATTTTATATTATTTTCATATATAAGATCTCTAGATCCAAAACTTTAATAAAAAATAGTGTGTAAAATTAGGAATAATTATTTGAAATAGAAAGGAA
>ONCS01000235.1 GCA_900316375.1 uncultured Succinatimonas sp.
CTGCCTGTCACGCAGGAGGTCGCGGGTTCGATCCCCGTCCGTTCCGCCAATCTCTTAAAGGCCACAACATTGATGTTGTGGTTTTTTTGTTTATAGGTACAAAAATTCACTTTTGTGATATAGTGCTCTCCACAATAATAATCAATAATGCACTTGATAATATTAGTCCTCTAAACGGTAAGATAAAGCGCTGTCATATACAGTAAGTTTTGCCAATAGTGTAAGGATGTATTATGCCAATTAACATTCCTAATGATTTACCTGCAAAAACTGTTCTAAACTCAGAGCAAGTTTTCGTAATGACTGAAGAGAGATATTCCCATCAAGATATCCGTCCTTTAAATCTTCTATTCTTAAACTTAATGCCTAAGAAGATTAATACTGAAATTCAGTACATGCGTAAGCTCTCTAATACCCCTCTTCAGGTAAATATCACATTACTTAGAGTAGATGATCATGTCTCTAAGAATACTCCTCAATCTCATATGGACACCTTCTATAAAGATTTTGATGAGATCAAGGATTTACGTTTTGATGGCATGATTGTAACCGGTGCCGCTTTAGATCAAACTGAGTTTAAGGATGTTACCTATTGGACTAAATTAAAGCAGATCTTACTTTGGGCAAGTAAGAATGTAACCTCAACATTATTCTCTTGCTGGGGCGTAGCAGCTGCATTAAAAGTTTTCTATGATATTGATATTATCTTTAGAGAAGATAAGTTATCAGGCATTTATGATATTAACCTATCTCGCGAGATTGATACTTTAACTCGTGGCTTTGATGATGTATTTAAAGCTCCTATTTCACGTTACTGTGATTTCCCATTAGATCTAATTGCTAAAAAGACTGATATCAATGTATTAGCATCAAGCGATGAGATTGGTCTATATCTAGGTGTATCTCCTGACAGACGTCAAGTATATGTATCAGGACACCCTGAGTATGATGTAGATACCTTAAAGCAAGAGTACGAAAGAGATATGGCTGCAGGTAAGAATCCAATTATTCCTGTACATTATTTCCCTAATAATGATCCACAAAATGAGCCTTTATGTTCATGGAGAGGTCACGCAAGTTTACTTTTTGCTAATTGGTTAAACTACTACGTATACCAAGAAACTCCATTTGATTTGTATAAGAAAAAATAATCTTTAAAAAAGCTGTCGAAAAACACAAAGTTTGCGCATAAAACCGCGATTTTCATGTAAAATATTCTCGCTTAAAATGATCTTAAAGGTGAGAAAGTGACAGCTTCTAATATCGCAAAATTCAAAATTCAAGGTGGCAAAGCTTTAGACGGTGAAGTAAAGATTTCCGGTGCTAAAAATGCTGCCTTGCCTATTCTTTTATGTACTATTTTAACTGATGAGAAGATCTGCTTAAAAAACGTTCCTGATCTTGCTGATGTTAAAACTAGCTTCAAACTATTAGCCGATCTTGGTAAAAAGTGTGAGTACAACGCTCAAACTGGTGAAGCTGTAATCTATGGTGGTGTTACCTCTCACATTGCATCTTACGAATTAGTTAAAACCATGCGTGCATCTATCATGGCATTAGGTCCTCTAGTTGCATTCTGTGGTTGTGCTGAAGTTTCTTTACCTGGTGGTTGTGCTATCGGTGCTCGCCCTGTTGACCTTCATATTAAAGGTCTTAAAGAAATGGGCGCTCAAATTAAGTTAGATGATGGTTATATTAAAGCAACCGCAATTGGTTCTGGTCGTCTACATGGTGGCAATATCATTATGGATAAGGTATCAGTAACTGGTACTGAAAACTTAATGATGGCTGCAACTTTAGCTGACGGCGTAACTATTATTGAAAACGCTGCTTTAGAGCCTGAGGTAGTTGATCTTGCTAACTGCCTAAATAAGATGGGCGCTAAGGTAAAAGGCGCTGGTACCTCAAGAATTGAAATTGAAGGTGTAACTAAGCTTCACGGTTGTGACCACAGTGTGGTAGCAGACAGAATTGAAGCAGGTACTTACCTAATTGCAGGTATCGCAACTCATGGTATCGTAACTTGTTTAAATACCTTACCATCTTCACTTGAGGCAGTATTACAAAAGTTAAGACAAGCTAATGCTTTAATTACTGTTGATGGTACAAGCATTACTGCCGATATGCGTAATCGTCAAATTAAACCTGTTGATGTAGTAACTGCTCCTCACCCTGGTTTCCCAACTGATATGCAAGCTCAAATTACTGTGCTTAACGCTTTAGCAGATGGTGTAAGCTCAGTTACTGAGACCATCTTTGAAAATCGCTTTATGCATATTGCTGAGCTTATTCGTATGGGCGCTCATCTTGAGATTAAAGGTAATACTGTAATTTGTGAAGGTGTTCCTGGCCTTAAAGGCGCTCAAGTGATGTCATCAGATTTAAGAGCATCTGCATCACTGGTAATTGCAGGTTTAGCTGCTGAAGGTACCACCATCGTTGATCGTATCTATCATATGGATAGAGGTTACGAGCACATTGAGACTAAGGTGGGTAGTCTTGGCGGTATTATTGAAAGATTCTACTAAGCATGTTTGATTTAAGTCCTTACAATACTTTTGGTTTACATGTTCACGCTAAAGAAGGCGTGATCATTTCAAATGTTGCCGATCTAAAAAGAGTTCAATTTGATAGAGCGATTATTTTAGGTCGTGGCTCTGATGTCTTATTTACTGATGACTTTGATGGCACTGTAATTATCAATGAGATCAAATCATTATCTGTAGAGCCTCAAGGTGATGGCAAGGTAATTATCAGAGCAGGTGCAGGACTTATTTTAGATGAGCTTATTGCATCCTTAGTTGAAAAAGGTATTTATGGCCTTGAAAACCTCTCTTTAATTCCTGGCACTGTAGGCGCTTCTCCTATTCAAAACGTAGGTGCTTACGGTGTTGAAATTGGTGATGTGATTAAAGAGGTTGTTGCCTACGATTTGCAACGTCACATTCAAGAGACCTTTACTAAAGAGCAATGCGAGTTTGCTTATAGAAGCTCATACTTTAAAACTCATAGAAGTAGACCTTTAATTATCACTCAAGTTGTCTTTGAGCTATCAAAAGACTTTAAACCAAAGTTAGTTTATAAAGGCTTATCTGAAAAGACTTTTGCTAACGCTCAAGAGCTTCGTGATCAGATCATCTCAATGCGTCAGCATAAACTTCCAGATCCTGCTAAAGTTGGTAACGCTGGAAGCTTTTTCAAAAATCCAATCGTGCCACATGACTTTGCTTTAAAGTTAAAAGAGCAATATCAAGACATGCCAATTTACCCATCAGAAATTGAAGGGCAAAGTAAGCTTGCAGCAGGTTACTTAATTGAAAAAGCTAAGTGTAAGGGCATAACTCACGGTAATGTTGGTACTTGGGAGCAACAAGCTTTAGTTATCGTAAATCGTGGTAATGCTTTCCCTCATGAGGTCGTTGCGCTTGCTAAGTACATCATGTCAGAGGTTTATAACAAATTTGGTATTTTACTAGAACCTGAAGTTAGAACATTTGGAGCAACAGGCGAGGTTTCATGGAACAATCTCTAGTTATGCTAGCTTTATTACAGCTTTTAAATGAAGAGTCAGATAAAAGCTTAGATAAAGAAACACTCTTATCTCAACTTGGTATTACAGAGGAGCTACTTAAGATCTGCATTGAGCAGTTAGCTCTTTTAAACTGCAAGATTAAAGTTGAAGGAGAGACACTAGAGCTTGAAGATCCTGTTGATCTTCTAGATCAAAATTATATTTACAGACACGTAAAAGGTAGAGGTAGAGTTGAGGTATTACCAAGTGTGGACTCTACAAATACCTATATGCTCAATAACTCAAGTTTCTTAGTTTCAGGTGATACCGTAATTGCTGAAATTCAAACTGCCGGCCGCGGTCGTCGTGGCGGTAAGTGGCACTCATCTTTAGGTAAGCAATTAACCTTATCTATTTGTTATGAGTTTGACTCTTTAGATAAGATAGAAGGTTTATCTGTAGGTATCGGCGTGGCTGTAGCTAAGGCTGTAGAAAAGCTTGTTGAGCAAGATGTTTTAGTAAAGTGGCCTAATGATATTTACAAACACAATGGCAAGTTAGGCGGCATCTTAATTGAAACTAAGATGGCAAATAATAAAGTCAAAGCTATTATTGGCATTGGTCTTAATGTCTATAAAGATCATTTTGCGCAGCTAAAGCGTGAGTACGCATCTATTTGCGAGAATATTCAAGAAGGTTTTAGCCGTAATGAGCTAGCTATTGAAATTATCAATCACGTCAAAGAGGTTTGTGCTCAATTTGCCTTAGGTGATCGTAATGAAGTTATCGAGTCATTTAAAGACCGAGATGCTCTTGTTGGTCGCAACATTCAAGTTCAAAATGAACAAGGTACCTTTGAAGGTGAGTCAGTAGGTGTAGATAAGACAGGCGCCTTACTCTTAGAGAACAATGGCCAAGTATTAAAGATCAGATCAGGCCATATTTCCTTCTTTTAATTTCTTATAATTCTGACGGTACGCATGTGCCGTCATCTTAAATCTCTCCTTAAACATCCTTGAAAAAAGCTTAAAGTTAGTAAAGCCGTGTCTATCTAAGATGTCTGCTAGCGTATCGTTAGTACTAATTAAATCTTGATAAATCATTGATAAACGAATTTCGTTGATATACTCAAGGCAGGTAATGCCCATTGATTGCTTGAAGACTCGACAAAAGTAATTTTTCTGCATCATACAAAGCTCACTTAGCTCTTCTAAAGATATGAGTCTTGTATAGTTTTGTCTTATGAAACTTAAAGCATCTTTGATTTTAGTTTTCTCTTTATTTTGTTGCTGACGAACGCTTGCCATGATCGAAAAAGAGCACTTAGTATAAAGCACAAAGATAAGTTCATAGAGGTATTCTTTAACCTTGATAAAGCTACCTTCATAAGGCTCATCAATGCATTGCTGCATCTTTTGTAAGATATTATTAAGCCTCTCTAGGATGACTTTATCTGTAGGTGTTTTAAAGCTCAGCTCTCCTAAATTTGGAATGACTTTAATTAAAAGATCATAGGGAATTTGTAACACAATTGCTCTATTAGGTTGGGCACAGTAGGTGGCATGTACTACATCAATATCAGATACGATAAGATCACCTGACTTTAAGTTAACCTCACTTTCTCCTGTTGTGTAAGTTAACTTGCCTTTTTGCATCAAAACAAGCTCTAAAGCATCGTGCCAATGCGGAGGCACGTATGAGCCAGGATCGTTAGAGGTATACAGTCTTACCCCTAATTTGTAATCAAGTTTTACAACCTCATAATGATCTGTTTTCATAAAATTAACCAAATCGTGATCTGTTTCAAGCTTTATCTTAAAAGATAATATCGACCTATTTTTCGTCTAACATCGTATCTTAGCACCTTAAGTTCATTTTGCTAATATTTGCATTATCAAAATAAGACTCAGTGCGCAATGATCTTATTTATAAGCATAAATATCGCATTTTAGAACATTAGGATTATTATCTATGGAAAACCAACGTTCATTAATTTCAAAAGTAGGAGAGCGTGTCTCCTATGGTCTAGGTGATTTTGGTTGCAATATCATCTATACAGCAATGTCTGCATTCTTACTTTTCTACTACACAGATTATGCAGGTGTAAGCGCCTTTGCTGTAGGTGCCATCATGATGATTTCAAGAGTCTTTGATGGTATCTCTGATTTGATTATGGGCGTAATTGTCGATAGAACTAAATCTCGCTTTGGTAAGGCACGTCCTTGGTTACTCAGAATGTGTGTACCATTTGCTATTGCTGGTGTCTTACTATTCTCTGTTCCAAGTACCTGGTCAGATACTCCTAAGTTAATCTACGTATTTATTACTTACAACTTAGTATCAACTGTGATTTACACAGCTATTAACGTTCCTTACTCAGCATTAAATGCTTTAATGACTCAAGATCCTTATGAGCGTTCTGTTTTAAGTATCTTTAGAAACTTATTAGCAACTGCTGGTACCTTAACTATCAATACCTTCACCTTACCATTAGTTGAGTTCTTTGGTGACAATCCTGCTGCTTGGACTAAGACTTTCATGGTCTTTGGTGTAGTTGCAATCATCGCTTTTATGATCAACTTCTTAGGTACTAAAGAGCGTGTGGTTTCAGTAAGCGATATGCAAAATGGTGAGCACAAAGATGTTCCATTTATCGCAGGTGTAAAAGCTTTATTTGTAAATAAGTATTGGATCTTAATGACTCTAATGCTTGCTCTATTCTTCTTAATGTATGCAATTAACGGTGGCTCTACTGTTTACTACGCTAAAGACATCTTAGGCGACAAGGACTTAGTTGCAACTATCAACGGTATCTTCAACGTAGTTCAGATCTTAGGCATGTTCTTTATTGCCATGCTGGTTAAGAAGTACGGTAAGCGCAATATCTTCGCCCTAGGTCTTGTTCTAGATATCGTAGGTATTCTTTTCTTACATTACTTACATTCAGAGATGTGGATGATCGTAGTATCAAGCTTAATCCGTGGTATCGGTAATGCTTGTGGTGGCGCAACTATGTGGGCAATGGTATCTGACACTATCGATTATGGCGAGTGGAAGACTGGCTATAGAACCGAAGGTTTAGTAAATTCAGCTTGCTCATTTGGTTGGAAGATTGGTAACGGCTTAGGCTCTGCTTTACTTGGTTTAATCCTAGAAATTGGTGGCTACGTAGGTACTGCTGCAGTTCAAAGCGCAGAGGCACTAGAGGCAATTGAGTTTAGCTTCATCTGGGTTCCTGTCATGGTTTATGTATCAGGCTTAGTCATCATGTACTTCTTTAAGCTTGATAAAGAGTTTCCTCAGATCATTAAAGATTTGGAGAACCGCAAAAAGCAGGCTCAACATTAATCAAATATCAAATAAAAATCATAAGTGGAGACTTGGCGATGAAAGAGAAGATTGTAGGCGTTAACTTAGGTGGTTGGCTGGTGCTTGAAAAATGGATGACTCCACATCTATTTGATAACACAGTAGCTGATGATGAGTATTATCTTGCTCATGATTTACATAAGGACACTTTTACAAACTTAATTAAAACTCATCGCCATGAATTTATCACCTCTCGTGATTTATCCATGATTAAGGCTCAAGGCTTTAATACTTTAAGAGTGCCAGTTCCTTACTTTATCTTTGGTGATGTAGAGCCTTTTGTAGGCTGCATTGAAAACCTAGATTGGTTGATGGTCGAGGCTAAGTATTATGGCTTAAAAGTCTTAATTGATTTACACACTGTGCCACTAAGTCAAAACGGCTTTGATAACGGTGGTATCAGTGGTGTTTGCAGATGGTCTCAAGATCAAAATTCCATCAATTTCACCTACAGCGTACTTGAAAGATTAGCAACTCGTTATAAAGACAGCGAGGCTTTATTAGGTATTGAGCTTTTAAATGAACCGATCACTGAAAAAATGTGGCAGGCCATGGATGTACCTAATCGCTACAAAGCTCGCGATGAAAAATTAGCATTAGGCTCTAAACCTAATTCAATTGAATTTATAAAAGACTTCTACAAAGAAGGCATTGAGAGATTAAGACACATCTTAAAAGATGAAATAGCCATTATGATCCACGATGCTTTTGAAATCGATAAATGGGAAGAGTTTTACGATCAAAGCAAGTATAAAAACTTAATCTTAGACACCCATCAATACATCATGGTTTTAGAGGCTAATGGCTGCAAACATGATTTAGATTCTTATCTTAAGGCTATTGATGAGAACTTTACAAAGCCTATAGCTGAGATCTCCAAGCACATAGATGTGGTCTGTGGAGAGTGGTGTCTATTTAACTCTTTGTGCGCAGGTCATGATACTAAAGCAGGCCTTGCTCAATTTGATAAAGAACAAAATCTTGAAGAAAACTTATTAGATGAAAAAGAGTTAAGAGCTACTTATCAAGCTCTTTGTAAGGCTCAGCTTCAAGCTTTTAATCAAAGCCTAGGCTACTTTTACTGGAATTACAAACTACTTTTAGATGAAGTCAAAAATCCTTGCTTTAAAGGCTGGTCTTCATGGGATCTAGGCGTGTGCTTAGCTCATAAGTGGTTTAATTTATAAACAAATTTAAGGGTAACAAAATGATTAAAAATCCAATCTTCAAAGGCTTTAATCCTGATCCTTGCATCTGCCGCAAGGGCGATGATTACTATATTGCTGTTTCAACTTTTGAGTGGATGCCAGGAATTCCTGTTTATCACACTCGCGATTTTCAAAACTATGAGTTATTAACTCATGTTTTAACTGATGATACTAAATTAGATCTTAAAAAATTACCTTCAGCAAAGGGAATTTGGGCACCATGCTTAACCTACTGTGAACAAGAAGATATGTTCTATGTAGTTTATGGCGTAATGAACTCTATGAATGCTCGTTACTTTGATGTTGATAATTATTTAATTACCGCAAAGAACATTGAAGGACCTTGGTCAGAGCCTGTTTATCTACATTCAGCAGGTTTTGATGCTTCAATTTTGCATGATGACGACGGTAAAAAATACATTGTATCTTTAGAGTGGGAAACTCGTGATGGTTATGAAAAGCCTGGTGTGATCTGTCTTGCTGAGTATGATCCAATCAAAAAGTGCATTGTCGATTTTCCAAAGCGCATCTACAAAGGTGGCACTGATAGAGGTTGTATTGAAGCACCTCATTTAACTAAGAAAAATGGCTACTACTATTTAATGTGCGCAGAAGGCGGTACTGGCTATAACCATTGTGTAACTATGGCTAGAGCTACTAATCCTTTTGGACCTTATCAAGGCGATCCAACAAACCCTATTTTAACTTCAGCTCCTGGCGTATCTAATGAGCGTCATGATCCTGATCATTTAAAGCCAAAGTACTATAACCCAAATTCTGTACTGCAAAAATCAGGACATGGTAGCTATGTAGATTTACCAAACGGCGAGACTTATTTAGTTCATTTGTGCTCAAGACCATTTGTGCCAGAGTTACGTTGTACTTTAGGCCGTGAAACTGCAATTCAAAAGATGAAGTGGACTAAAGACAATTGGCTTAGAACTGATTATGAGGATAACTTAGCCAAACTTGAGGTACAAGAGCCAAGTCTACCTATGTATCCTCTGCCAAAGACCCCAAGCTTTGATGACTTTGATGGTGAGACTTTAGGTAATTTCTATTACGCTCCTCGTATTATGCCAACAAGCTTTGCATCAGTTACCGCAAGGCCTGGCTATGTGCGTCTGCGTGGTCAAGAGTCTCGTACTTCATTAAATAAAGTAAGTATTTTGGCACGTAAACTTACCTCAGTGCATGCGCAAATTACCACCAAGATGGACTTTAAGCCACTTGTCTATCAGCACAGTGCCGGTTTGATTTTGTACTACGACAATATGAATTACATCAATTTACGTAAGTACTATTCAAATACCTTAGGCCAAGCTGCAATTAACTTAATTCACCTAGAAAATGGTGTAAGACACGAACTTAAAGATACCCGTATTGCAGTAAATGATGATGAGATTTACTTTAGAGTCAATATTGATGGCCGTAAGACTTATTTCTCTTGGTCTGATAATGGTCAAGATTTCCATCAGATAGGACCTGTTTTTGATACTACTAAATTCTCTGATGAGTTCTGTAAGTACGGTGAGTTCACTGGTACTATGGTGGGCTTAACTTGCGCTGATAGATTATTCCACAAGCACTATGCTGACTTTGATTTCTTTGAATACCTAAGTGATGATGAGTCAGGTGTGAACTAATTTCTAACCTTACGTTGTTTTGAATGAGTGGATGTGCTTTCAAACTTGGGCACATCCTTTTTTTGTATACAAGCTTTGATGATTAGTCTTAACTTAAGAACTAATGATGTTCTTACTTACGTAAGTAAATTTCTTCAATGTGGTGATCATCGCCTTTCTTTAAAATTAAGTTTGCGCGATTTCTGCAAGGAAGAATATTCTCAACTAAATTAGTGTGGTTAACAGCTTCCCAAATCAGCTTAGCAATACTTGCTGCATTGTCATTTGATAAATGTGCATACTTGTGGAAGTAGCAGTTAGGATCACTAAAAGCCTTATCTTTTAATTTAATAAATCTATCGATATACCATTTCATTAAATGCTTTTCGTTAGCATCTACATAAATTGAGTAATCAATGTAATCTGAGATAAAGGCTCTTTTTCTAAACTCTGGGTATTCAGTACCATCTTGAAGTACATTTACGCCTTCTAAAATTAGTACATTTGGTCTATCAACGATGGTGTACTCATTTGGGACGATATCGTAGGTTAAATGGGAATAGACAGGTACTTTTAAGTTTGGCTTGCCTTCTTTGACATCAATTAAAAAGTCGATGAGTTTTTTGACATCATAAGAGGCTGGAAAGCCTTTTTTACCTAGGAGCATATGCTCATCAAGATAAGCATTTGGATATAAGAAACCATCAGTTGTGATCATAGAAACATGAGGTTTACATGGCCAATCTTTAATTAACTCACACAAAAGCTTAGCAGTAGTAGTTTTACCAACTGATACAGAGCCTGAAATGGAGATAATAAAAGGCACAGAATCCATAGGGGAGCCTAAGAACTTTTGAATGACGGCAAGTCTATCGTGACGAGAGATGTAATACATTCTTAAAAGAGAAGATAAAGGCAGGTAGATATTTTTTACATCATCTAAAGATAGCTTATCGTTGAAAGCTAAGAATCTATCAAGATCAGCTTCTGTTAAAGTTAGTTTTTCTTGAGCGTGCTTAAAACTGGCCCAGGTTTGTGGGTCAAACTTAACAAATGGTGCTGAAATTTGATCTGTCATAGTAATTGCCTATTCAAAAGATGGCTAATCTTAACATGATCTAGCGCCTTAACAGTAATTTTTGTAAAGATCTGCGTAAAGATAAGAAAAAATTTTGAAAAATCATGACTAAATTACAAATTTTAAAAATTAAGTTAAAGTTGATTTATAAGCAGTTTGAGGAGATTTGCTTTGAATTATCTTAAAAAAATTTGAAAAAAAATTAAAAAAATTCTTGCAATACTAAAAAAATTTGTTATCATAGTCACCGCTGTCAAACATGACGGCGTCATAGTTGGTCCGGAGACGGGCTAATCTATGGAGGGGTTCCCGAGTGGCCAAAGGGATCAGACTGTAAATCTGCCGGCTCTGCCTTCGAAGGTTCGAATCCTTCCCCCTCC
>ONCS01000232.1 GCA_900316375.1 uncultured Succinatimonas sp.
AAAGATTTACCACTTCTCATTGAGAAGGTGGTGTTTACTATCGCCCATAACCTTAATTTAAAAATTGCTTAAGGTCTTGGGTATAATAAAGAATAGATAAAACTTAAACTCTAGGCATTGTGTAAGCGTGGCTTTTAGCAATCATCAATTGCTTTAAATCTCAATTAAGCCTTAGATCATTGGTGGTCTAAGGTATATTTTGTCTATTAAACATTCTATTTAATAATTTTGCATAAATATGCAGTTTTATTAAATAGAATAATTGTTATTAAAACTCTAAACTCTTGTCATCTAATAAGAAATCGTAAATATTCATAAACAAGATCCCGTCATCATTATAGTATGGAGTAGGGGTATCTTTGGATATGACTATTCTTTTGAAGAAGTCTCCGGTGTATTTAAGCGACCTAACTTCTTGTTCGCGCTTTTCTAAAGTGGGCAGTGCATAGGCTGACTGAATGTAGTAACGCTTTGAACCTTGATTGCAGACAAAGTCAATTTCAAGTTGCTTTTTGACGGTGTTGCCTTGCTCATTTTGGGTATTAACGTTAACCACACCAACGTCAACATTAAATTGTCTAATCTTTAGCTCATTGAAGATCACATTTTCCATCGAGTGAGTAGCTTCAATTTGCCTAAAGTTAAGCTGTGCATTTCTAATCCCAAGATCGGTAAAGTAATATTTTAAGGGGGAGTCAATATAGCGTTTTCCTCTAATATCAAAGCGTTGCGCCTTGTCGATTAAAAATGAATCGCAAAAGTACTCAAGGTAGTTTTTGATAGTGTAAGGACTTATAGTTTTGTGCTTTACACTTTTGAAGGTATCAGCTAGCTTATTAGGGTTAGTTAATGCACCAATGTTTGATGCAACCACATTTAAAAGCTCACTTAACTCTTCTTGATTTCTGACATTATGTCTGCCGATAATGTCGGTTAAATAGGTTTCTGTAAAGATAGATTTTAGAAATTGAGCCTTATCATTTGCGTCAGTAATGCTTTGCACAAAAGGCAAGCCTCCGTATAGGCAATAATCTTCAAATCCATCTTGTTTGGAACCTCTGTAAACAGTCATAAACTCTCTAAAGCTCAATGGATTTAGATGAATTTCATCACCTCTTCCACGAAACTCAGTAATGACATCTTTAGATAAGAATTTAGCATTAGAACCAGTTACGTATACATCAACATTATCGCGTCTTATAAGACTGTTGAGAACCGATTCAAAGTCCCCTAAAAGTTGTACTTCATCTAAAAGCACATAGTACTGTTCTTGATCTTTAAAAAGATTAGTTAAGTAAGGAAAGAGAGCGTATGGATCTTGTAAGTGCTTATTTTCAAAAGAGTCAAAGGCAATGGTAATAATATGATCAGCCATCACCCCTGACTTTAAAAGATGTTCTTTAAATAGGTTAAATAGGAGATATGACTTGCCACAACGCCTAATGCCAGTAATGACCTTAACTAGCTTATTGTTCTGTTTACGTATAAGTTGTTGAAGATAACTATCACGGGCAATTTGCATAAATACACCTATTTAATAAAATTACATAAATATGCACTTTTGTTAAATAGAATTATAGTTCAGTATGTTTAAAATTGCCAATGTTGACTTTTACAAATGAGCCTTATTTAATTGCCAAAATTACTGAGAACTTGTGGTAGGTATAAAGGCAATTAACAACTGTAAAACCACAAGCTTTTAGCATAGCAATTTCGGTTTCAACAGAGCATTCAATATCTAACTTTTGCCTCTCTTTCCAAAGATCAATGTCTTTTTCTGTAAGAGCGCTTGCTTTAATCTGCCTTTCCCAAAATTGATTTACTTGATAGTTCATAAGCGCATCATCAAAGCAGAATTGATCATAATTTACAAAACTGCCACCTTTGGGAAGTTTGTTGTAGATCTTTTGAAAAAGCTTAGCTTTAGTTTCATCTTGTAAATGATGAATCGACAAGGCTGAGTTCATAGTATCAAAGTGTCTAGAGTTTGAATCAAGCAACATCTTTGAAGGTGAAGGTAATTCATTGGTGTAGTCTAAAACTAAATGGTAAACATTATCTAAATTGGCAAAGCGCTTTTTAGATACTTCTAGCATCTTATCAGCGATATCAATAAGCATGTAATTACTTTGTGGTAACAATTGATACCAGTACGAGCTTAGTGGTATTTTGATAGAAATCATCAAAGCATGGTATAAAGAACCTGCGCTTAGAGTCATACTCATCTGCAACTAAGTTAAATTGTTGTTCAATATTCATAAGCTCGACCGTAAATGTTTAACATAATATCCAATTTAGACGATTTTGGGTATAGATTTCAATAGGTGATTATCTTAAGTTTAATTTTGCTGTAAGTTTTTTTAGCTAAATAAGACTTGCTTATCTTGTGTCATGCAAACGCTTTAAATATGCTATAATTCTCCGTTTTTGACTCAAACACACTTCAACTCCTAACATCAATTTCGAGCTTAATATGTTTAAATCAGATCTAAGCGTTTTTATTGTAAAGTCTTTTCTTTCTGGCTTTTTAATTGGCTTTGGTTGCCTAGTTTTTGTAGTAACTGAAAATCGATATGTAGGATCATTCCTCTTCGCTCTAGGCCTACTTACTATTATCTTAAAGCAGTACAACTTATACACAGGTCAGGTTGGTTACTGGACTCCTAATAAGACTTTAAGATTACTATCAATGTTTGTCTTAAACGCAATTGGCGCTTATTGCACGAGCTTTATCTTTTCACTATCCCCGTGTTGATACCTCAAATGTGCAAAATCTCGTAGCTACCAAATTAGCAGACTCTTATTTATCTTTATTTATACTTGCAATTGGCTGTGGTGCGATGATGCATATTGCAGTGTATCTATTTAAGCGTGGTAAACATCCACTCTATGTGATCATGCCAATTATGTTCTTTATTTTATGTAGTTTTGAGCACTGTGTGGCAGATGCTGGTTACTTTGGTATGGCTCATGTAGTACCAAATCTTGATGTGCTTGGCAGATTATTTACCATGGTAATTGGTAATGGTATTGGCAGCTTAATTTTAACTAAGTTTGTTGAAGATCCTAAAGAAGCTTAGTTTTATCTTTTAGTATTTGTAAT
>ONCS01000230.1 GCA_900316375.1 uncultured Succinatimonas sp.
CAGTCTCAAAATCATCAATTTTTTAAAGATCGACTCAATTACGCTTGGTAACGAGGTTTTTGAAGTTTAATTTATAGAACTCCCCTAAAGTTAAATTTAACAAGTATTGGATTTTGTGGAATATCAACTGGTGTGTATGGTTATCCTCTTTTAGAGGCTTGTACTATAGCTCGAGACAGTATTAAAAATTGGATAAGCACTCATCCAAATACCACTATGAATATCTACCTTTGCTGTTTTTCCAAAAAAGAAATTGATGCTTATAAGCAGGTGTTAAGATAGAAGAAAAATATTGTATTAAACCTAGTTGTTTTTTTGCATTAAGTTATTTTGATTCCTCCTTAAACTGATTGGTGAATTGAACCTCTCCTTCATTTGTCTAATGCAATCTTAAGAGAGTCAATACTAGAATATCTTGGAGATGAAGGAGCATTCATCTTTTTTCGTCCTTCTCCAATTGCAGACTTTGTAGTTTTATTCGGCTTATCCAAAATCTGCTCAAAAGGCATGCCGTGAACACGGACTGTTTCTTTTAGGAACATATTTATAGCAGCTGTCATATCTATCCCAAGCTCACTGAATATTTCTTCAGCCTCTTCTTTGATGAGTTTATCTGTTCTAATTTTCAGATTTGTTGTTTCCATAGAAAACTCCTCTTCTTGAGTATTATACGATTCAATAAATCCTTTCTGTCTTTGTGAGATCTGTTTTTCTAATTTTATAAAATCAGCTTCTGATTGTTCTTTCAGACTTCCCAAAGAACTATCTGATAGATAGTTATCGTTCTGTACATGCAAAAGGCTAACAACGCAAGTTGTTAGCCTTAATGAGGTTTATTGAATTATTGTCTCTTTTGTAAGCTTAAAGCAGAATCTGTCCTAAAGCCAAACCTACAGCACAGGCTGTAATTACACCTACTAAACCTGGAAACATGAATGAGTGGTTGAAATAGTATTTACCAATCTTTGTGGTGCCAGTAGGATCAAAGTTTACTGTTGCAATATCTGATGGGTAATTTGGAATAAAGAAATAGGCATAGGTAGCTGGCATCAGACCAATCAGCACTGATGCAGGCAGTCCTAAAGCTAGTGCTACAGGAATTAAGATCTTGGCGGTAGCTGCCTGTGAGTTTACAACCACAGATACAGCAAAGAGCGCGAAACCAAAAGTCCATGGATAGGTGTTTACCATATCAGTAATTGCAGCTTTAAACTCAGGCATTGCATGCTGGAAATAGGTATTAGACATCCAGGCAATACCAAAGATTGCAATACAAGCTACCATGCCTGATTTGAAAACTACACCATTAGGTACCTTAGCTACCGGTACTTTGCAGAAGATTAACATAAAAGCACCGAAAGCTAGCATTACCATCTGAATGATAATACCCATGCTGATAGGCTTCGTGCCTTCACCTACGGTTCTAATTTCAGGGAACACTGCTAAGAACACAATAAATACCAATGATGATAAGAAGATTGCGACCGAGAGCTTTGCTGAGAATGGTAACTTCTCATCTAAGGTGGTCTTGGTGCTGTTTTCAATCATCTCTCTAAAATGAGGATCCTGCATTTTCTTC
Organism: uncultured Succinatimonas sp.; assembly: GCA_900316375.1. GTDB lineage: Bacteria > Pseudomonadota > Gammaproteobacteria > Enterobacterales > Succinivibrionaceae > Succinivibrio. The sequence goes on from ONCS01000230.1 coordinate 1,580, forward strand.
TGAAACTCAGGATCGTCTTCTAACTCTTTACCTCTAAAAGTAGAGAAGATAGACATAGCAATCACACCCATGAGTACAGCAGGGAAGGTTACACATAAGATGTTCAAAAGATTTAAATCAGGAAATACATCAAGTACGTCTTTACCTAAGTAACATGCCATCAAAGCTGAAATTGGTGAGCCTGACAGAGCTAATTGAGAGGCAATTGATGCAGCTGCCATTGGACGCTCAGGTCTGATTTTATTTTTAACAGCAATATCACCGATGATTGGCATGATTGAATAAACAGAGTGACCTGTTCCTAACATCACAGACATTAAGAAAGTAACCAAAGGTCCTAAAAAGGTAATTCTCTTAGGATTCTTTCTTAAGATCTTTTCAGCGATCTGAAGCATGTACTTCATGCCTCCTGCTGCTTCTAAAATAGCAGCACATCCTACTACTGCAATAATAATTAACATTACTTCGACAGGAGCGGATGCTGGAGGCATTCTTAAGATAAAGACTTCAACGATAAGACCAATACCTGATACCACTCCAAGTCCAATACCACCGTAGCGGCTTCCAGCATAGAGCATAAGCAACAAGAAAATAAATTCAGCAATGAGCATAAGACTTCCTTATTGTTTGTATGAATATATTTGTATAAGTACGTTTGTTTAAATTAGTTTATGCATTACAGAAAATGCTATGTATATAAATATAGGTAACGTTTTGATTTTCAGTAAAAAAAGAAATGTAGATTGTCGAGTGCGTCAAAAAAAACTAAACAGTTTTTAATTAAGTTGCGACGGATGCCAAATTTGAAGATTAAAGGCATTGTTCTGATCGTAAGTGATGAATGAGAGGTTAGGTCTGAATGAGAAGAATTGTAAGAAGTATCAAATGCGATGAGCCGAGCTCTCGATGAGCTCATGCTCGTGACAGTTTATGTGTGCCCTAAGATCTGAAACATGCTGTTTTAATATTGAGAGGTGTTCTTTACTGAAAAAATACTCACAAGAATTAGAGCTTTTATCGGTTAGCTCTTTGTCTTTTGCCGTTTTTACGTTTTCGTTACGAAGGGTAGTTTGATTTTCATATTTGCCATTTAAAACTCTCTTTTAAGGGGAGTTCTATAAATTAAACTTCAAAAACCTCGTTACCAAGCGTAATTGAGTCGATCTTTAAAAAATTGATGATTTTGAGACTG
>ONCS01000226.1 GCA_900316375.1 uncultured Succinatimonas sp.
CTTCACAGGTATCTTCAGTAGGTGCAATGTCTTTAAAAGATAAGGAAATTACAGGAAATTTGCCCATATACTTTGCGCAAAATTCTGAATCTTGATAAATGGCGGTATATTTAAAAAGTCTGATATGTTCGCTTAAATCATTTGGATTTTCGTAGTTAGGTTGCAAAAAGTGCTTGAGAGTTGACAAGAACAAAGTCTTTCCAAAACGACGTGGTCTTGTAAATAATTGTACTTTTCTTGTTTTTTTAGAAGTAGATTCAAGAATAGTCTTAATGTGAGGCGTCTTATCTACATAATATGCATCACAATTAATAAGTTCTTTGTAATTGCTTATCGCATCTGGAATTACTTTTGACATTTCTTAATCCTAACTATTTTCTTGAGTAGATCTTAGCATATAGGAAATGCAAAAAAGATGCTACAAGCCCTATTTAGAATCAAAATTAAAGTATAAGCAGTACCAAATTCTCATGCCAAAGATAAGTGCCACCACATGGTTTTGAGCTTAGATTGCTAAAAAGAAAAATCTAAAGCAAAAGCCTTACTACAACTCTTTACGTAACTGTCTAAAGAACTCTAACGCACCTTCAATATCAAGCTCACTATAAGCATAAGCCTGGCGCTTTAAGTCAATTGAAATAAACTCATCATGCTTATCTCTATCTAAGAATCTAATCTTTTTGATAAGCTCTATTGGATCGATAGTTTTAGCATCTAAGATATTAAATACCGCTACCTTTAAGCTATCCTTTGGTGTGAAATCAAGCTCAATGTGAGACTTAAATGGAATAGCATCAATAGCTTCTTTTTTAAGCATTAGTGCAATGGTTCTTACGATCTTATCGCCCTTCCATGGGAAGAGGGCAAGACCTGATGGACCATCATATAAGTGGCACTTATCTAAATGCTTTTGTTTAAAGAGGGTAATACCTTTTTGTAAATGCTCACGAGCAACCTTACTTAGATATGGTGGCACAATACCTTCTTTGTAGAGTTTGAACATACGTTCACGTACTACATCATGAATGTGACCACCAGTACCTGCCATGTTAAGAGGCTGGGTATCAAATTGATAAGGTTTTACACCGATGATGTGGCGCTCATGGGATAAGAAGTTGACCTTCCAACCACGACCTGCAAATAAGAAGGTATCCCCCACGTTTAAGTCACGGCCTAAGGCAGCAGAGCCTATGGTATGACCATCTGATTCGATGGTGTACTCTTGAGGGGTAGCAAAGGCTGCGTAGAAAGACCAATTAGATACTAACTCTTCACCATTTAAGCCTAAAGCCAGCGTACCATCATTTAACTGCACAATTAAATCATGCTCACCTAAGCACTTTAAAAACTGCATAAAGATCTTAGTGGTGCAAAGGTTAAATGGACCTGTCTTACATAAAAGATCATATAAAGCTTTAGCCGAGACTGATCCAAAGGAGGCAATGATTGACAGTACTTGTTGCAGTAAGGTTGAGAAAGCGTACTCATGCTCCATAGGAGGCTCATACCAACGCTCTAAAAGTAGCGAGATCATGGCAACAGTCTGCGCCGTATCTTCATAAAGCTCACAAGCTTTTGGGTTGATCCCTTCAGGTAAAAATACACGCAACACAGCATTGTGATCACGACGACCGGCACGGCCTAGTCTTTGACGTAATGAGGCGACGTTAATTGGGGTATCCACTTGGGCAATTGAGTTGACATCAGAGATATCAATACCTAGCTCTAAAGTTGCAGTACAAATCGCAGTAGTTGGCCATCTTGCCTCTTGTAAACGGTACTCTAAAGATTCACGTAAGTCTTTAGATAGTGAGCCATGGTGTGGGAAGAACTCATTTGGGACAAATTTCTCTTTAGAGATAGTCTCAAGTTTGGCAGCTAGTAACTCAGTAGTTGATCTTGAGTTACAGAACACTAAATTAGTACTGCCACGTAAAAGGCGATAAATATCAGAGGCTACATTGTTGTAGGCATTAGGTAAAAGCTCACCTGTGATCTCTGCTTGTTCTAACTCTTGAGGAGTTCTAATCTCCTCATCATAGCCTTTAATTTGTACCGATAAGGTATCTTTAGCTCTATCTTGTGAGGTAATGACCTTGCAAGGTACTTTTGAATTAGGTCTTAAATAACCTAGTACGCCGTTAGCATCAGAAAAGGTTGCTGACAGGGCAATACGAGGTATTCTTTTAGCAATTAAATTTTCAATACGGTGGAGCTGAGATTGTAATTGATAACCACGTTGCGTACCCATAAATGCGTGGAACTCATCGATGACAATGTAATAGCAATTGGCCATCGACTCTTTGACCCAATTTACATGGTTAATTAAAAGCGATTCTAAAGATTCTGGGGTAGTTAGAATTACACCTTCTGGGTTTTGTAAAAGCTTTTCTTTTTTCGAGGCATTTACATCACCATGCCAGGGGGTGACCTTGATATTTAAAAACTCAGTCATCTCCTCTAAACGTCTGAACTGATCGTTAATTAAGGCCTTTAATGGAGAGACATATAAAATTCTCACACCCGGTAAATCGCGTGTTTCATCTACCTTGGTAAGTGCTGGTAAAAAGGCAGCTTCTGTTTTACCACTGGCAGTAGATGCTGAAATAATTACATCAGTTTTACGCTCTAAAATAGGCTCAATAGAGTTTTCTTGAATTGGAAGTAAGGCCTGCCAACCCTTTTTGAACATAAAGCGGCGTAAGTCTTTAGATAGATAGTCGATTTTATCGGTCATGATGTTTTTCTTTTGCTAAAACTTGATAGGTACAGTGCTCATTTTAGAAGAAAAAGGCCACTTTTGCTAAGTGGCCTTCAAACTTTGTTTTGCCTAATTTGTATTTTTTACTTTAAGCTTTAACTTAAAGGGTAAAAGAGGTTAAATCGTCATCATCGTCATCTGCTACAGATGCTGTGTTTTCTTTTGCAGCATCTTCACGTTTGATAACAGTAGATGGCTTATCCTCTTCATCATACTCATCTTCACCTAAGGTAACTAAACTTGGAGCAGTCTCATCGTCAATCTTGATATTGCCAATTAAAGTCTGCCAGTTAAGCTCTGGGTTTTGCTCAACAATCGATAGTAAATCCACAAAAGCTTTAATGGTGTTACGTGGAGTTCTAAAGTAAGCATCGCCAATGTTCTTTGAGCAGTGCTCTAAGAAGGCTGTAAGTGCTTCATCTGGTAATAGATACTTCTCTTGTTTTCCGCCGGCGAACACATTGCGGATATTGCAAAGTAATACGTAAAGCTCTTCTGGGGAGAGGTTTTGCAACATTAAAATTGGGCTGTGGTAGTCTACAACATTGGCAATTTGAGCAAAGGTGTTTTCTGCAAGTCTTGAGTGAAGAGCTTCATAGGAGTAAAGACCTTTTCTTTGATCCATTAAAAACTCTGGAGTACCACCCATTAAAAAGCCTAAGCTTTCAGCACTGCCTTGTAGACAGTCATTTAAAATTCTTAGTACCTGCTCGTAGTTAGCACTTCTTGCTCTCTGTGAAGGTAGCTTATAAAGATTTACCACCTCATCTAAATTAACAAGTAAGCCTTTGTAGCCTGCCTGAGTTACAAAGCGTGCTAGTAACTTAATATGATCATAGACATTATGATCTTCAACAATCGCGCGAACGCCTAAATCTTTTTTAGCATCAGCTTTAGTAGTGTACTCACCACGTAAGTAGCGAATGGCGTTGTTCTTTAGATCCTCATTACCCTCGTTATAAGCTTGCCAGTATTTTGCAATCACCTGTGCAAAGTCATAACCATCTACAAGCTCTGATAAAGAGTTTAATTTATCTTTAATAACACGCTCTACATCTAGTCCTTGCTCTTCAGCAACTCTTCTTTGCTCGGTGATGAATTTCTCAACAAGAGGGATCATCGCATTACCTTCAGGGTGAGCACGGGTTGCTAGGTTTCGTGCTAGCTCTTTATATAAATTTCTAGCTTGGCCATTTGATGCAAATAAACGACGGTCAGGAGACATATCAGCGTTTAATACGACTAAGCCTTTTTCTAGA
>ONCS01000224.1 GCA_900316375.1 uncultured Succinatimonas sp.
AACGTACGTTTGTGTGAGAGTAGGTCACTGCCAGGCATCTTATCCTAAACCCGTAGCTTTTTTAAGTTACGGGTTTTCTCGTTTTTAAGCCTTACTTTTCTTAAACTCTTGCTGTAAATACCTTGAAGTAATCGTTGGTTTGTATTACCTTACCACTTGAGGTAAATATATGCTGATACGACGCGCTACAGTTAATGACATAGAAGCAATTAACGCCATCTATAATGATGAGATCTTACATGGAATTGCTACCTTTGATTCAGTTGTAAGAAACTACGATGGTGCTCTTCAATGGTTTAATTCTCACAATGATACTTTTAGACCAATCTTTGTAGCAGTAGATGCACATGATAAAGCTATAGCTTATTGCTCATTATCTGTATTTAATCCAAAGGATGCCTATATAGGTACAACCGAGATCTCCTTATATGTAGATAAAGCTCATCAAGGTCAGGGAATTGGTCAAGCCTTATTAAGCTTTATACTAGATTATGCTCAAAAACGTAATGATATTTTAAATATCGTTGCTATCATCACTTCATCTAATGAGCGTTCTAAAGCATTGTTCAGAAAATTAGGCTTTGCTGAAGGTGGAGAGATTAAGAATGTTGGAGTGAAGTTTGGTAAGATTTTAAGCATCACCAATTTATATAAAATCATTCATGAGTAAGATTAGGAATTTCAATGAATCAAAAGTACATTTTAGGTTTTGACCAAAAGGTCAATCAAGTTATCAATAGTCCTAGCTTTGAACCCTTTTTAAATGATTTTCTATCATATATTGGTCATCAGTGCTTTTTAGAACAAGATAATGTTGATGGCTATCCTTCGACCGAATTTTTAGAAATTGGTGGATATACTTTTAAGTACACCAACGAAATCAAAGGCTTTGACATCTATGTCTACTTTGGTGAAGACTCTCTAAGAGAAAAAGGTATAAGTTTTGCCTCAAAATTTGACAAAAAGGGAGCTGCAGAACTGCTCTTCCATGCGAATTTAGAACTTGTCGATGATCTAGATATCAGTGTATATGCAAGAAAAGAAATGCTAGAGATCCAAGATTTCTACGATTTCATTTTTGAAATCAGACAAAGTCATGGTTATATTGAAGATTTTGATTCTGAAGATTTTGTTGCACAGTACTGGCAAGATTTTGCTTTCTACCCTGAGCGTTTGCACTTTTCATACGATCTAGAATCAAAGAAGATAACCGTAGAAACTGAATCTCATTACAATGGTTACTATTAGACAACTAGTTAAGGTAATAACATGGACAAACACGATAGATCCTATTTAGATAAGATCTCAATTAAAAATCCAATTCACTTTATATCTTTAGGCTTTGGCTCTGGTCTGCTTCCTAAGGCTCCTGGCACCTATGGATCACTCGCAGCTCTGCCTATTTGCATGCTCCTTGTATATCTTCCATGGCAGTATGTACTAGCTGTTGCGGTTTTTACCTTCTTTTTAGGTTGGTATACCTCATCTAAAACAGAGCAAGCTATGGGTATGCATGATAATTCTGCAATTGTGATCGATGAGTTTGATGGTATGTTTATATCTGTACTCTTCTACCCACCTTGCTGGTATTACTGCTTTTTAGCCTTTGTTTTATTTAGAATATTTGATGTGTTAAAGCCATGGCCTATCAATGCTCTAGATAAGCGTGTAGGTGGTGGTTTAGGTATTATGTTAGATGATGTACTAGCAGGTATCTTTGCTTTAGTTATTGCTCAGATTTTATTTGTCTTTGGCGTATTCTAAGATATAAAACTACAAGTCCTAGCACCAGATAAATTAAAGATAAGTATTGGCCCATGGAGAGTAATTGAAATGGGCCAATTAGTCCTAAGAAAGCATCAGGCTCACGCGTAAACTCTACTAAAAATCTTAAGATACTGTAAAAAATTAGATAATAGCAGCTTAGAAGTCCTACCTTAAAGTAAAGTCTTTTCTTTTGATAAGTTTTGTAAATTAGAAAAAGGATAATGGCAAGTAGAAGTCCTTCAAGGAGTGCTTCATAAAGCTGACTTGGGTGTCTTGGTAAGTTATCAGCTCCTGTAAAAATCACACCGATTGGTAAGTCAGTGACTCGCCCCCACAGCTCTCCATTTAAAAAATTAGCTATACGCCCAAGTGGAATAATGATTAAAGCTACGATACACAGTCTATCTGTTAGCTTAAAAAAGTCCATATGCGCAATATACGCGCCTACAAGCGCACCTAACACTCCTCCATGATAGCTCATACCACCTAAGTAGATTTGCACGATTTCAAGGGGATTGTAACAGGTCAATCTTCGGCATTGTTTAACTAATCCTAAACTTTTTGTATTCTCGAGGCATAACATCAAGGGGGTGTTTGCCAT
>ONCS01000223.1 GCA_900316375.1 uncultured Succinatimonas sp.
AACGTACGTTTGTGTGAGAGTAGGTCACTGCCAGGCATCTTATCCTAAACCCGTAGCTTTTTTAAGTTACGGGTTTTCTCGTTTTTATGCCTTTATTTTTTCTAAAAAATCAGTATGATCTCCTCTCAGAGGAAATTTTTATGCGTATTAGATTTGCCAAAGTCCAAGACATGGCTACTATCAACAAGATCTATAATTTTGAGGTTGAAAGTGGCAATGCATTACTTGATAACGTACCAAGAACAGGTGCTAAAGCTGTTGAATGGTTCCACATTCATAATCAAACTAATCGACCAATCTTTGTTGCTGTTGATAGTAGGGATGATGAGAAGGTATTAGGTTATTGTGCCTTATCTACTTTTATCCCAAAAGGTGCTTATATAACCACAACTGAAATATCTGTTTATGTTCAGTCTAGTATGCAACGTAAGGGCATTGGTAGAGATCTTGTTTCTACAGCCTTGCATTACGCTCAAAATCGCCCTGACATCTCTAATATGGTTGCTATCATTACCACATCCAACATAAAAGCTTTAAATCTATTTAGAGGCTTTAGATTTATTACCGTAGGTAACATTGATAACGTAGCTTATAAGCTAGGTAAATGGGAAGGTGTTACTTATATGTATAAATTAGTTTAGGAGATCTTATGTCAGAAGTTTTAGAGAATATTAAAACACGTCGTTCAATTCGCAAATTTAAGCAAGATCGTGTACCTCAAGATTTAATTGATAAAGTGGTTGAAGCAGGTCTTTATGCCGCATCAGGACGTGGTCAGCAATCACCTGTAATTGTTGTCATTACCAATAAAGAGATGCGTGAGAAGATCTCTAAATTAAACGCTGAGATCTTTGGTCGTCCTGGTTTTGATACTTTCTATGGCGCTCCTATATACATCCTTGTAGCTGCTAATAAAGCAAATAATACTGCAGTTTATGATGGTTCATTAGTACTAGGTAACATGATGCTAGAAGCTCATGATTTAGGCTTAGGCACTTGTTGGATCCATCGTGCTAAAGAATCTATGGAATACCCTTTATATAAAGAGCTATTTAAGTCTCTAGGAATTGAAGGTGATTTTGAAGGTGTAGGCCATTTATCTTTAGGCTATATTGATGGCGATAATCCTAAGGTAATAGCTCGTAAGGAAAACAGAGTTTTCTACGTAAAATAGTTTCTCTCAAAAGTAATTCTCTCAACACAAAACTCTTAGTTAAATGCTAGGAGTTTTTTTATTATGAGTACCTCATTTCAATAATTTTGATCAAGACATTGATCGAAATTCTTAATATTTCAAAATTTATTCAATTTGTTATATAAAACTCTGAAAATATTCTTAATTGCAACTATAATTAAGTTAGAGGTTTTAGAATATGGCAAGAGCATTAGAACTTATCAATCGTGAATCTTATCTTAAAAAGTTAATTGCTTTTAAAGATGATGAGATGGTTAAAGTCATTACAGGTGTAAGACGATGCGGTAAGTCACGTCTATTAAAACTCTTTGTTCAATATCTTCAATCACAAGGTGTAACCACAGATCAAATCATAGAAATAAACTTAGAGTCCTATGAATTTGCCAACTTCACATGCGATGAGCTTTATCACTACGTTAAGCAAAGAGTATGTAAAGACAAAAAGACTTATATCTTCTTAGATGAGTTACAAAGAGTTAAAAACTTTGAAAATGCAGTTAATGCTTTTAGGGTTGATTTTGACTGTGATATTTATGTAACCGGTTCTAATTCTTATCTATTATCTTCAGAATACGCAACCTACTTATCAGGAAGGTGCCTTGAGATTAAGGTATATCCATTATCTTTTAAGGAATTCTTTTCATTTGCAAATTACACCATTAAAGAAAAGTCTTCTTTTGAAGGCGAGATTGAAAAGTATGCAGTAAATGAAAAAGGTGAGCCATTTACCTTAAAAGAGCTTTTAATTAGATACATAAGACTTGGAGGGCTCCCTGGTATCTATAGAAATACCTACGATTTTGATGAGCAAGTTCAATACATTGAAAGTGTATACGAGGCAATCTTTAATCGAGATATTTTAGAGAGAGCTAGAATTACTGGCGATAAAGCCGTAGGCGATCCTATTTTATTAAAAAGGCTTGCCACTTTCTTATCAGATAACATTGGTAGCAATATTTCTCTATCTAATATTAGCAAGGTAATCGCAAACGAAGATTTAATTGCTGATAAGAAAAATCCAAGTGTAAATACCATTATCAAGTACGCTAACTACTTAGTGACTTCTTATTTCTTTTATGACATCAAAAGGTATGATGTTAGAGGAAAGAATTTATTAAAGTCGCTATCTAAATACTACATAATTGATACCGGACTTAGAAATTACCTTTTAGGCTTTAGATCTCAAGATATGGGGCATCTATTAGAAAATATTGTTTACTTTGAATTACTAAGACGTGGCTATGTGGTTGCTGTTGGTAAAGTAGGCGATCTTGAAGTCGATTTTGTAGCAACAAAAAATGGTCAAAAGATTTATATTCAAGTAACGCAAAGCATGCTATCTGAAGATGTAATATCTCGTGAATTAGCACCACTTAGAAAGATTGATGATAATTACCAAAAGCTTGTCTTAGCTTTAGATTGTGGCTTGCAAAAAGATTATGATGGAATTGAAGTTAAAGACGTGTGTCAATGGCTTTTGAACTAATAAAAATGGCGCATTAAAGCGCCATTAAAATAGTCTGAATATTAGATTACCAAATGCCTAGATAGCTTTGGAAGCTTAAACATACTAAGGTAATACCAACCCAGCAGCAGAAACCTAGGAAAATAGGTAATGCACCAGTTCTTACTAGCTTAAAGATATTACAGTTTAGACCAATACCAGCCATTGCCATAATAATGAAGATCTTTGATAACTCTTTTAGAGGACCAAAGACTGAGTTGTCTACATTAAATACGGATACGCAAACAGTGGTAATGATACTTGCGATGATAAATAAAACGATAAAGCTTGGAACAAGCTTGGTGATCTTTAACTTCTGAGCACTTTGATTTACAGTCTCATCATGGCGCATGCTAAACCATACTGATAAGAATAAAGTAATAGGAATGATAGCTAGAGTTCTAGTTAACTTAACTGTTACAGCTTTATCTAGAGTATCTGTACCTAAGTTCCATAAGTTATCCCAAGTTGAAGCAGCAGCTGTTACTGATGAAGTATCGTTGACTGCGGTACCAGCGAAGATACCAAAAGCCTCTGGCCCATGAGTCATGCCTAAGTAGTCAGCCATGGTTGGGAAGATTAAAGCAGCTAAAACGTTGAAGAAGAAAATAACAGAAATTGCCTGACCTACTTCTTCATCATTTGCTTTAATTACAGGAGCAGTTGCTGCAATTGCAGAACCACCACAGATAGAAGAACCTACACCAATTAAAGTACATAACTTAGTTGGTAAATTCATTAGCTTACACATTACGAAAGCTACAATTAAAGAGGTTGCAATGGTTGAGATAATGATTGGTAAAGATTCTTGACCAGTCTTTAAAACTGTACCTAGATTTAGACCAAAGCCTAAAAGGATCACAGCATATTGTAAGATCTTCTTAGAAGTGAACTTAATACCTGCGTCTGCAATACCACGATTAGTCCATAATAAGCAGATAATCATGCCTAGTAAAATAGCGAATACAGGACCGCCAATAATAGGGTATAGTTGACCTAAATAATATGAAGGAATTGCAATAATTAGGCAAACTAAAACACCTGCGAAGTTTTTCTTAATGAAATCCATGATGTTCCAAATAAAAGTTTGATAAAAACAGTAGGCAAATACCTACAACTTACAAACATTATTATACCGCGATCACAAAATTGATAAGCAAATTAGACATAATATTTTGCAGAAAAGTGAATATTAAGATATATACCCAAGATCTTAGTATCTTGTTGAAATATAACGCTTTTTTACAAAGTGTGATCTGCTCTTTAAATTTAAGAAATATTAAATG
>ONCS01000220.1 GCA_900316375.1 uncultured Succinatimonas sp.
AACGTAGTGCTCTAAGCACTTAGTCTAGTCAACTAGGCTGTGAAGCCCCCGCTTCAAAAGCGTAGCTTTAAGCGGTGGGTGGTTGACCAAAGTTATCCTTTAAAGTTGTCAATTAAGCCTTCAATTGTAGTAGCTACCATCTGCATATCAAGTTTCTTTAACTTTGGATACAAAGGAATAGATAAGGTTCCCTTAAAGAAATCTTCAGCCCCCTCTAATGGAGAATAGGCCTTAAGACTTTGATAATAAGGGTGAGCATAAATTGGCAAATAATGAATCTGTACACCAATTCCACGAGCGCGCAAGCTCTTATATAAATAGTCACGCATCTTGTGAGGGACTTTTATTTGATACAAATGCCAAGAGCTCAAGTTACCTTCAGTGTCTTTAACAGGTAGCTTAATCTCAGAATTAGTAAAGAGAGTTGGATATTCTTTAGCTATCTCACGGCGCTTTTGTAAAAAGTCATCAATCTTATCTAATTGACTAATGCCTAAGGCTGCTTGTAAATCTGATAAACGATAATTAAAGCCTAATGACTGCATTTCATAATAATAAGCAGGCATGTCTTTATTTACTAAATCATCTTTATCGTGCACTACACCATGGGATGATAAAAGCTTCATGGTTTTATAAAGCTTTTCATCATTAGTTAAGCACATACCACCTTCTGCAGTGGTGATGATTTTAACTGGGTGAAAACTTAAAACAGTGATATCAGAGTACTTACCCGAGCCAATCATACTGCCTTGATAGGTAGCGCCAAGGGCATGAGCAGCATCTTCAATTAAATAGAAACCATACTTATCTTTAAGATCTTTTATTTTGGCTAAATCAACAGGACGTCCTGAGAGATGTACTGCAACTACTGCTTTTGGAAGATTGCCTTCTCTATCTGCTTTAAATAGCATCTGCTCAAGATAGTCAACATTTAGGTTACCAGTGTCTTTATCAACATCAATAAACTCAATATCAGCACCTAAATAGCGAGCACAGTTAGAGGAGGCTACAAAGGAGATGGCACTTACAAAGACTTTATCATGTGGCTTAATGCCGATAGCGCACATAGCTAGGTGTAGAGCAGAGGTGCAAGAATTAACACCTACAGCAAAATTTGCTCCAGTGTAGGAGCAAATTCTATCTTCAAATTCGGTGATATTTGGACCGCAAGTAAGATATGGGGAGGTAAGAACTTCTCTTACAGCCTCCAGATCATCGTTATCAATTGTCTGAGTGCTGTAAGGGATCATTATTTAACCTTTTCTAAAAATTCTCTAATCTCTTCAACTGATAGATAGTGAGGATTATTAAGTGAGTTGTACTCAAAACCTACAGCAACAGGCTTGCCTTTTTCGCCTACAGCAGTAGTTGAGTAATTGTCATTAGAGAAAGTGCTAAAGGTAATTGAAGGACGGATAATAAAGAACTTATCAAATTCAATTACATGTAATGAGTCATCTTTTGGACACATGAGCTCATGAATTTTCTCGCCAGGGCGAATACCAACTTCCTTTTGAGGAATATTAGGTGCAATTGCTGTTGCTAGATCTTTAATCTTAATAGATGGGATCTTAGGTACAAAGGTCTCACCGCCATGCATACGTACAAGACCTTCTAAAACAAAGTTCACACCTTGATCTAAAGAGATCCAAAAACGGGTCATATTCATGTCGGTAATGGGAATGAATTCAGCCTTTTCAGTAACTAATTTATTGAAAAATGGAACTACAGAGCCACGAGAGCCTGAGACATTACCATAACGCACAACTGCAAAACGAGTTCTTGAAGTACCTGCTAAGTTATTAGCTGCCTGGAATAATTTATCAGAGCAAAGCTTGGTTGCACCGTATAAGTTAATAGGGTTAGCAGCTTTATCAGTAGATAGGGCAATTACCTTATCAATATTGTTAGCAAGGGATGCTTCAATAACATTTTCAGCGCCATTGATATTAGTCTTAATACACTCCATTGGATTATATTCAGCTGCCGGTACTTGCTTGATAGCAGCTGCGTGGATCACAATATCAACGCCATTCATCGCCATAGAAAGACGAGTTAAATCGCGAACATCACCTATGAAATAGCGCATCTTTTGAGAATACTTGCTCAAACGTTGCTGCATTTCATATTGCTTTAATTCATCACGTGAATAAACAATTACCTTTTTAATAGGGTAATTATCAAGCACGGTCTTGATGAACTTATTGCCAAAAGAACCGGTACCACCTGTTACTAAAATGGTTTTGTCTTTTAAGAGCTTGGTAATGCTATCTTTAATATCCATTTAAAAAAGACCTTATGCGTTGCAATTTGCGGTAATACCGTATTTTTTCATTTTTTCAACTAAAGTAGTGCGACGAAGGCCTAAAATTTCAGAAGCTTTTGCAACTACACCATTACTTTGGACTAAAGCTTGCTTAATCATATTGATTTCAATGTTTGAAACCATATCCTTAAGATTGATGCCCTCTGGAGTTAAAGTTGGCATAAAGGCCTCAGCCATGTCGTTTTCACCTTCAATAATTGGAAGTGGAGGTAAACTTATAGGTTTATTATCCTCTTCTTCAACATCAAAGTCTTCTTGGATCTCATCTCCTGGTAATGGCACTGAGAAGTTATCAAGTAGTGCCATTCGCTCTGCAAATGGATCATCTTCAAGTTTACCTCCACGGTAATTTACAGGAAGATCACCTACATCAACAATCTCATTTGGATGAAGAATTAACAATCTTTCAACTAAGTTTGAAAGCTCACGTACATTACCTGGCCACTGACACTGCATTAACTGTAGCATTGCACGCTGGGTAAACTTAATAGTTACCTTTTGGCCTTTGGTATGACGATTTACTAACTCTTGAACTAATAAAGGAATGTCATCAGTTCTGTCACGTAATGGTGGAGTTAGAATTGGGAATACATTTAAACGATAGTAAAGATCTTCACGGAAGGTGTTCTCACTTACCATCTTCTCAAGATTCTGATGGGTAGCTGCAATGACACGCACATCAGCTTTAATCGGTTTATTAGAACCTACACGCTCAAATTGACGCTCTTGTAACACGCGTAAGAGCTTTACTTGCATCTGCAAAGGCATATCACCAATTTCATCTAAGAAAATGGTACCGCCTTGAGCCATTTCAAAACGACCTTCATGAGAGGTAATTGCACCTGTAAAAGCGCCTTTCTCATGGCCAAATAATTCTGACTCTAAAAGCTCCGCTGGAATTGCACCGCAGTTTACAGGAACAAAGGCTTTATCTGAGCGATTAGATAACTCATGGATGGCACGAGCTACAACTTCTTTACCAGTACCTGATTCACCTAAGATTAAAACTGAGGCGTCAGTTTTGGATACTTGCTCAATTAAAGCACGAACCTCAGAGATAGCCTTGCCTTGGCCAATGAGCATCTTAATTAGAGCTTTTGCACCATTGCCTTGCTTTTTAGAAACTTTACGCATGGTTCTAAAAGATTGGCAGTAGTGAAGTAATGAGATGATCTCATCATAGTTAGGATCTTGACTAATGGTACCCATTAAATTGTGGCAATTAGCAAAATCATGATTAACTTTATCAGTGCAAAGTAGGAAAGCTGTATCGGCGTGATTGGCTATAAAGTCTTCATAGTCTAGGTTATCAACATCACCTAGAATGCAATAGTCAACGTTTGACTGCTCTGAGTCAAAATATGAAATGCAGTCATTAACATCACCGTTTTGACAGGCAAGACCTAAGAAGGTAAAGATAGTCTCTAAAGACTGTCTCTTCTTTGCATCCTTTTCAAGGATGAGTAAGTTGCCAGAAAATTCCATAACAGTAACCTTATTTTAAAAAACTATTGTGTAGTACGTTCAAATTATTATTGATAGTTATTATTATAATTGATTAAACGTTTTATCGACAAATATTTGACAAATTTAAGTCAATTATCCGAAAAAATTGAAAAAAATTCTGTGAGATCGGTCAATTATACGTGTTTTAAAGTGGTGATAAATCGCATAAATAAGCGATTTTATAGGTTTTAGATAAGCTATAAATTTAAATTATGAAAAATTTTTGTGATTGTCAAAATTTATGCTTGTGCGCAAATTGAGCTATAGATCTTTTGCAATTTTGCGTAAAAGTTGCGATTTTTAGACACTGTTGTAAATTTCTGTAATTTCAAAAAGATAGACTTTGGCACAGCACTTGCATTATTACACCTAGGAGACAATTGTCAGTTTTTAGTCAATTTTATTGTAGGTGTGATATGAGTGACGAGATGTTATTAGATGCTAAAACAAGTACCGACTTAGGTCTTGTCAGCGATCATCGTAACCTACAAAAAATTCGTGACTTAGGTTTAGGTGATAAAAAACAACAGGCTTTAGCTTTAAAACAAGCTGCTGAGCAATTCCAATCTATCCTAAATCAATATTGGGTTGATGCAATGCGCCAAACTAACGACGCTATCAATCCAGACTCTCCACTCCATTCAAAGTACTCTGGCTTTTTTGAGGATATGTTAGCTCAGCAAAATGTAGCTACCATGACTTCAAAATCAGGTATGAATAAAAACTCCATTACCTATTTAGTTGCTAAGCAGTTCTCTAAATCTCTAGGTGATGAAGGTAAAGAGCTTATGAAAGAGTTAGATAAGCTCTCGGTATCGACTCATACAAGTGAGTCTTATATCACCGGTGCTAATGTTAAAAACACTAGTCAAAACTTTAACTCTCATGTCGATGGTAGTGGTTCAATTACTAGCTTTAGTCAAATTTACAATCAAATGACTTCTCAAAGTGAGATGAGAAACTTTGAGTCTCAAGAGCAATTTGTTGAAAAAATGATGCCTTATGCGCTAAAGGCAGTTGAAGGCATGGGCTTTAATCCATTAGTACTTGTAGCACAGGCAGCCCTTGAGACCGGTTGGGGACAGCATGTATCAAGTGGTAATAACTACTATGGTATTAAAGCAGGTGGCTCCTGGAAGGGCGATTCTGAGAGCTTATCATCACCTGAATTTGAAAATGGAAAGTTTGTAAATGAGGTAAGCTCATTTAGAAAGTACAGTGGTGTATTAGATAGTATGAAGGATTACATCAGATTTATTAAAGACAATCCTCGTTATCAAAATGCTGTCAATAAGAGCTTTAGTCCTGATGATTACTTTGATGAAATTCAAAACGCAGGATATGCTACCGATCCGCATTACGCCGATAAATTAAAACGAATTTCTAGAAAAATTGCATTTATGGCATACAAATAGCATATATAGAATCTGAGAAGGAAATTTAGGCGGAAAATTGCCATAAAGGGGTCATACGATGTCAGTCGATTTAATTTTAACTGGTAAATATGGTGTTTTAAACTCACAGAAGTTGTTGAATTCAACAGCTAATAACATCAATAACGTTAATACAGACGGTTATGTACGTAAGCAAACTATTACATATACCTCTTGTGTTGACTGGGGTGTAGGTGAGACAAACACTCGTCGTATTTATGACCAATATGTACAGCGTCAAATGTTCCAAGATGCTGGTGCTAAAGGCTATTACACTGCTTATAAAGAGGGCATGAACACAGCTGATAAGGTTTTATCAGATGAGAATATGTCACTTGCTAATGCTGCTACTTCCTTCTTCGATGAGTTATCAACTGCAGCTAATCTTCCAACCTCTGCTGCTAACCGTAATGCAGCAAAGGCAAAGTTACAGACTTTAATTGAGCGTTATCAAAATGCTAGTGAATCTATGATGGATTCATTAAATGACTGTAACTCTAAAATTGCTGATGATGTATCAGATATCAATTCTTTAACTAGAAGTATCTGTAATATTAACTCTGAGATCCGCTCACTTGCTTTAACTGATCATGCAACTAACAATGAAATCTACATGCAGATGTTAGATGAGCGTGATCGTTTAATTGGCGAATTATCAGATAAAGTTAGCATCAACGTCAAAATGCAGTCAGATAACTGTATTGCTGTTTACATGGACAACGGCATGCTTTTAGCTAATGGTGATGTTTTTGCAAAACTTGAAGATACTCCAAACAATTACGATGTTACTAAAAGTGATATCTATCTAACCTACGACAGCATTATCGATTCAGGTAAAGATAAGAGCCATGTAAAACTAGATCCTGATTCAATTGGTGGCTCACTAGGTGGCTATATGAATGCTACCCGTGAGATTAGAAATACCATGCGTGAATTAGGTAAGACTGCTGTTGCTTTAGCAGATGCTTTAAATGTTCAAAACAAAGCAGGTTTCACCTTAGAAGATGTTGCAGGTCAAAATTTAATCAACGTTAAAGGTACTTTTGGTACAGCCTCAAATGATGGTGAAGCTGTTTACTGTACCTTCAATGAAGGTCAAGGCGCTAACGTACAGGCTTATTCTTTTGAAGTAAATTTCAGAGATGGTGATTTCCACTTATATAGAATTGATGGTGCTGATAAGCGTGTTGAAATCACAGCTGATGCCAATGTTCAAACAGCATTAAATAATGCAATCAATAACGGCTCAAAAGATCTTCGTTTAGATGATTACGGTATTACTTTGCAGTTTAACAAGAAAATAGATGATTTAAAGGCTTCTAAAGGTGAGTTTTACGTACAACCAACCTTTATGGTGGCTCAAGGTTTAGAGTCAAATGTAACTAAGCCTGAAGACTTTGCCTTTGCTTCAGCTGTAAGAACTCGTACTGCATCTGATAATTATGGTAATGCAACAGTTTCACTTTCACGTTGTTCAAACACTGGTGCAAACTATGGTGTATCAGTAGGTGCTGATGGTAAACCTGTATTTAATACCGGTGCGCCTTCTAAAGTGGTAGTTACTGCCGATGGTGATTATTCAGTGTACGATAAAGATAATAATCTAATCGGTAAAGCTCCAGCATCTTGCAAGGGTGTAAATATCTTTGCAAATGCTTATACCTTAGATGCAACAGGTGCAATGACCACCACTAAAATTAAAGATCCTGGCTATGACATCAATGTAACCGGTACTGTCAAAGACAATGATACTTTCTATGTAGAGATTAACTCTGGTGGCCAGGCAGATAACTCAAATGGTACTGCTTTAATTCAAATTCGTTCAAAGCAGATCACCAGAACCACAGGTTCAGAGAAAACTACTACCTTTAACGAAGGTTATGCCAATATGTTGGCAGGTCTTGGCTCAGAGATTTCATCAGCTACAGCAAATGAAGCTGCAGCACAAGCTAAGCTTGAACAGACCACTAAACTATATCAGTCAGATTCTGGTGTAAATCTTGATGAAGAGGCATCAAACTTGCTTATGTATCAACAGACATATACATCATGTGCCAAAATCATTGAGGCATCTCAGACTGTATTTAATGCCTTAATCTCAGCATTTTAAAGGAGGCACTAAATGAGAATTTCAACTACCATGCAATACACCAGCTCTTTAAGTTACATTCAAAATGGTAACTCAAAGGTTGATGATGCTGCAAACCGCTATAACAAAGGCACTAAGTTTGATACCGCAGGTGAAGATCCATCTGGCATGTCTTCAAAAATTAAGTATGAAGGCTCAATTGCTGCATATAAGCAGTATCAAGAAGATGGTGGCCTTGCAGCTAATGCTCTATCTGAAGAAGAAACAGCTTTGCAGTCAATGTGGGAAGCTTTATCTTCAATTAACACTCGTCTGCAGCAGTGTGTTGATGGTACAAACGATGACAGTAGTTTAAAGGCACTAGCAGCTGAGATTGAGAATACTCGTGACCACTTATATGACTTAATGAACACCCAAAACACAGAAGGTGAGTATATCTTCACAGGTGCTCAAAGTGATATCCCAACTTATACCTTAACTACAGATGGTCATTATAAATGCCAAGCTGACGGTTCAACTCGCAGTGTTTTAGTATCACCAAGTGTAACTATTCAAGTGTCAGATTCTGGTTTAGATATTTTTGAGAACTGTAAAACTGCTAAAACATTCTCTACAACCACTCCAGCTGGTAGTGTTCCATTAAAAAGTGCTGTAATTAGCTCTTACGGTGATTTTGAAGATCTTTATGAGAAGTATTATTCATCAGCAACTGGTGCAAATAATGAATTAACCTTAAGTGTTAATGCTGGCAAATTTGAGCTTAAAGATCAAAATGGCAATGTTATTGATGAAGGTGAAGTAAACGTCAAAAACAATACTATTGATGTTAAAGGCTTAGAGTTTACTGTTGAAGATCCTAGTATTGTGTGTGATTACACAGTACAACTTGAGAAACCTGATACAGACAATATCTTAAATGTCTTAACCGATATTGTTGCAACTTTACGCGACGATACCATGAATCAAACCGATAAGACTGCAGCCATTGCTCATGCAGAGCGTTGTGTAGGTATTGCCATGACTCACTATGATTCATACCGTGGTGAGATTGGTGCTCGTCAAAATAACATCGAGACCATTGTTGATTCAAACACTTCTTTATCAACCATTAAAACTGAGTCTAAAGCATCTGTAAGTGAAGTTGATGCATTTGAGGCTGCTTCAAACTTAATTCAGGCTCAAAACCAGTTAACCGTTTCACGTCAAATTTATAGTAATTTGGCAAAGCAAAGCTTATTTGATTTTATATAATAACAGTAGAGGAAGAGAAATATGATTAACTTAAACACTAATGTTGCAAACACTAACTCCGTTTCAACTAATGTTAACGCAACTCCTGTAAAGGCAAGTGCTCCTAAGGCAGATTTATCAGCTCCTAGCG
Source organism: uncultured Succinatimonas sp. (assembly GCA_900316375.1). Lineage (GTDB taxonomy): Bacteria > Pseudomonadota > Gammaproteobacteria > Enterobacterales > Succinivibrionaceae > Succinivibrio. The sequence goes on from ONCS01000220.1 coordinate 8,736, forward strand.
CATCAACAGTAGTTGATTTACAGACTAACACTGAATCTAAGGCAAATGATTCAAAGTTTGTTATTGATTCATCAAATGCTGCAGCTATGGTTGCTGATATCGCAGCTTTATTAGGTGGTAGTGATGGTGGCGTACAAGCTAATATCAATGGCTTTGATGCTGCTCGCTTACTTGCTTAAAGTTTTAGCTCTCATCTGATTTGCTCATAAAAGGATCTAGTAATAGGTCCTTTTTCTCTTTTAGATTTATCAATAAGCGCACGTAAAACACCGTCGTTTACGGCGGTGATATAAGTGCGCGGTAAAATAATTTGACAACTCTGTTGTAAGAC
>ONCS01000219.1 GCA_900316375.1 uncultured Succinatimonas sp.
GGACAATATCGTTGAGATTTGTCCTAGGTCTGAGATCTCTGAAAGAGATCGCAGTAAGTTAAAAGATTTACCACTTCTCATTGAGAAAGTGGTATTTACTATCGCCCATAACCTTAATTTAAAAATTGCTTAAGGTCTTGGGTATATTTTTAAATTGTATTCTATTGCACTAAAACAACGAAAAACAATCTTAAGAAAATTACTTACCTAAGTATATGACTTAATTTCAAAAATCTTAACCCATCAAAGTTTAAAAGTATAATTTCTTATATAATAAATATATTGAAGACTCGGTTGTGTTCCAATAAGAGAGAAAAATGGATTTTGATCAATTAAATGCAAGATTGCCAGAGGGTAATTCTGACTTTAAAGATATTATTAGCTCAAATTGCATTTATGTAGATAAAACTAAGTATATCTACAGAATGGCTTTGAAAAAAGGTGCATATTTTCTCTCAAGACCTCGTCGCTTTGGAAAAAGTACTTTAATCTCTACTCTTGAAGAGCTATTTTCACATGGTGTTAAGCCTTACGATGAGCATGACTCTTATTTCAAAGGTCTTTACATTGAAGATAAATGGACTGATGAGAAAAAGTACCTCATCATGAAATTAGACTTTGCTGAGCTTTTTTCTGATTACTGTAGCACAGGCATTGAATTTGAGAATAGATTTGTTCAAGTTTTAAACGACTACGCTAAACAGTTTGGAATTGAACCAAAAGTTAATGCAAAAGTTTCAGACGCTTTTAGTAACATTCTTAAAAATGTAGACAATCAAAGCTTAGTCATTTTGATTGATGAATATGATAATCCTCTAACTCAAAACATTAACCATCCAAATGTTTTTGAAGATATTGCCAAAGCTTTAAGAGCTTTTTATCAAAGTATGAAATCAAACTCTGGTAAATACCGCTTTGTGTTTATAACAGGAATTACTAGATATAAAGATACTGCAATTTTTACAGCAGGTAACACTATCAAAGACATATCTCTAAACTCAGAATATGGAGAAATAGTTGGTTACACTCGTGAAGAGATAAAGCATTACTTTAACGATAATTTAAAATATGCATCTTCAATAAGGCTTACAAAAGACGTTGAAAATGTAACGGAAGATGACACTGAAGCTCTACTCGATGATCTTACAACCATGTATGATGGATATTGCTTTGACGAGGATACAGAAACTCACGTTTATTCAACATGGTCTGTTATTTCCTTCTTTAGCGATAGGAAATCAAAACTTAATAAATATTGGTATGACAATGGTGGTACACCATCTATATTCTCACATTATCTTTACAACATTAAAAGCAATATCAAAGATCTAATGAACAAGGATTCTGTGGCAATAAGTAAAAACATTTTTAAGAATCCTTCAAATCTTGCAACAATGGATGTTAATGTTCTGCTTTATCAAACAGGATACTTAACATTTGATAAGAACGTTAATGAATCATATTTCTATTTAAAAATACCAAATCTTGAAATAAAGCAATCATTAGCAGATTTGTACTTCACTACCATGTATGACGGAGACAAGGTAACACCTGATTTGGATTCTAAGTTTAGTACTTATGAAACAACTAAAGATTTTGTTGATCTGTTTAATCGTATCTTAAATGCTATAGATTATGAGCACTATCCTTTGACTCAAGAGTCAGCCGTTACGAACTCGTTGTTTATGTTCTTTAGTGGCTACGGTCTAACCCATACTAACGTAAATGTACATAGTTCTAAGGGCCGAGCTGATCTCATCATAGATGATGAAAAGCGTCGTATTGTCTGTGAGCTCAAATATGCAAAAGATACAGATAATGCTGAAAAACTATTACAAGAGGCATGCGAGCAAATTGAAAACAGAGAATATGGTGATACAGAACCACAGCCTCATAAGATTATAAAAATAGCTTTAGTCTTTAGCGAAAAAGAAAGAAAATTCACACTATATAAAGACTGTTAATGACTATATTGTGTGGAAAATAGATGTTTTAAAAGCTCTGAGAGAATTTACCACCTAACGATTATTTGAAAAATGACTTATCTAAAAAAGTCACTAATCGATTCCTGTCGCCCGCACCAATCGCTAAAAATCGCGATCAAGGCACTATTTTTAGTTTATTGATTTTAAAGGATTATTTCTTTAAAGTTTTTCTAAAAAAGTAGAAAAATCATTAAATTTTGGTCTTAACTCCCAAGTTTGGGAGTTAAAGCTTGGGATTCAAGAAAAGGTTGCATCTTTAAGATCTTCTTAAATACAGAGAAAGATTTTAAAGTTAATTTTGTGTAATCTTTTTTTATTATGAAGTTGCCTCAGATTTTCACTGATGTATTTGGCTATTTTGTTTTAATGTATTTGGCTAAAATTTTTTGATGTACTTGGCTATACTTCACTAGAGTATTTGACGAAACAAAATCATTAATTTGAAAGCTAAAAAAATTATAGAACTATATGCACAGGTATCTTCTTTAAAACTATAAAGAGAGTTTTAAAAGTCAAACGTGAATATTCATGAAAAAAAGTGAATATTGTGGCTGCTTAAAAGCAAATAGGATGTAACTTCAAATAACTAAAAACAAAATAGGAATGTCGCCCAAAGACCACATTCCTACTTATTAACATCAAAAGCCTAAATGACTACTTTTTAAGTTTTGCAAATTCATCTTTTGCCTTTTGTAGTTGCTCTAAGAACTCTTGATTTGAGTGTAAAGTTGCCACAATTGCTGAAGCTACAATGCGGCCTGCATCAACATCAGACTGCCAGTGGTAACCACAGATAACTCGACTTTGACCTAATTCAAATCCTCGCTTTAAGATGATGTCTTGACGCTCAGGATTGATTTCAGCAAGCACTAATGCAGTTGCCCAACCAATTGCAGTATGACCTGATGGATATGAGCCATTAGTTGAGAGCTTTCCTTGCTCTTTAGTATTGCAAGTTTTAGTACCATAGAAAGCAAATGGTCTTGTACGCATGTAATGCTCTTTAGATGAACGAGTTGCAAGATCACCTGCGTCCTCCCTCATCTTGGTAAAAAGCTTATAAAGCTCTGGAGTCCCATCCTTTGTGATCTCATGACCAAAAGGTACAGATAAGGTTGTAATTAGATCTTCAGGGCTAGAAATATTAGCATCATCGGCTGCTAACCTACCACGTGCGGTACCACGAAGTAATCTGCCCTTTTCATACATGGCCTGATCGTTTAAAAAGGCAATGCTACCAACCTCTGGAGGTGGAGGTAATAAAGCTAAACTATCAATAGCCTCACTATTTTTTAAAAAGTACTTTTCAGGATTAGTGGTTACATCATTACCAGGAGGCACTGCAGCAAACACTGAAAATGAGATTAGACCTAAAGCCATAACTAAAAGTTGTTTCTTCATATAAGCTCCAAAAATACAATCGAAAAAAATCGTTAATACCCCTCTGTCTCATAATAGTTGCGACAGAAGATCTTCAATTGTTGAAGATCAAGAACATACGACTAAAGATTCATGGAACCTAAGTATACTCTAGATATTAAAAAGAACATAGTGGCAGCGATCATAAAAGAACGCAAAGCCAATCCAGATGCTACTCCAACATCAGTTATCAAGTCTCACGCTAAAACACACAATATCCCATTCACAACCGTATATAATTGGTACAGTCTATTCAAAGATATTGTAGGTGATGAACTAGGTATGGCAATCAACGAAGTTAACGATAAAATCGGTATTGAAGCTAATGAGTTAAGCTTCATCCAAAAGTACAAGATTATTACTGAAACTAGCGGTCTTTCACCAGAAGATCGTGGTGCTTACTGCCGTCAGCATGGCTTGTATGAAGCAGACCTCTTAAGATGGGATGTTGAAATCAAGGAGAAACTTGGTGAGCCTCCTGCTGATGATCCTAAGGCACAAGCTAAAGAGCTTAAAGCCCTTAAGAAGGAAGTTACCCAACTTAAGCGTGAGAACAACAAGCAAGCACGAGAGCTTGATAAGAAAGACAAAGTACTTGCCACTTATGCTGCAAAGGTTATAACCCTCAGAAATTTTCAGAAACTCTTCTCGGAAAACAACAACGAGGAAGATTAACAACCGAAGAAGAGAGAGCCAAACTAGTTAATCACATACAGAACCTGTTGCAACAATCCATCGATGTAACTGAGGAAATACCTGGTATCAATCCTAAGTACCGCTACATAACCTTAAATGTAGCCGATTACTGCGAAATTAATGGTATTGATAAGGCAACCTATTACAGATGGCTTAAATCACCTGAGGATAAGCGTAAATACGCAGTTCACGATAACCTTAAAAAGTACGATGATGCTCATAAGGCTAAGGTAACTGAGTGTTTATTGTTAAATCCAGATTTAACCGTAGACGAGCTTATCTCATCATGCCTTGATGGACGTGATGTTGTCGGTGATTTTAAGGGATTCTATCTAGGCCATCGTAATACTGTATATAGACTTTTACGTGAACTTAATATGAACAAAGACAGACGCACTGGCGCTGGCAAAATGCATAACGTTAATAAACGAGCACTAGTTGCAACTGCACCTAATCAAGTTTGGGTATGGGATATTACATATCTCTACTCAAAGATTGATGGTGAGTACCACTATCTTTACGCCATGATGGACCTTTACAGTCGCAAGATTGTGAATGCTGAGGTCCATAAGACACAAAGTGCACATATTGCAGGTCAATTCCTTGAAAGAGCACTTAAGAACGAACACATCGTGATTAAGGGTAGTAGTCTAGACAATGACTTGAAGAAACTAGGCAATGACGTTTTAACTAACGATATCATCCTAGATTCATTAACTCTACACTCTGATAACGGTACCCCTATGCGTGGTCAAAACATGCTTGTGAAGATGACTGAATTGGGTATTACATCCTCATACAGTCGCCCAAGAGTGTCAAATGACAATCCGCATATTGAATCGTTCTTTTCAACTTTAAAGCATTGTCACAATATTCCAATACCTAAGTACTTTAAAACCATAGAAGATGCGCGTAATTGGACCAATGCTTTTGTTAATTGGTACAACTATGAGCACCTACATAGTGGCATTAACTTTATTACCCCTGATGAGTGTCATCGAGGCTTAGGTCCTGCCATTATGGAAAAGCGTAACGAGATCATTAGGAACACCAAAGACTCCTTTGGTAATCCAATAAGCAAAAAGCTTTTTAAGATGCCTAAGGAGGCTAAGGTTACCAGTCTTGCACGTAAGTCTAGGATTGCTGAAAAGAAAACCAAAGACTATGAGTACAAGAATGCTAATAAACCTGAAGTCGCATGATCTAATTATTAAAGAGCAAGCTGATTAGGCTAGCTAATCAGCTAGGCACAAAGGAAAAAAGAGTTTTCCCCCGGGCCCCCTTTTAGAAAAAAGGAAAAAAAATTTGTCGCAAGTAACTTGACACATAGCGATACCTAAGACTACTTTTGCTTTTTAGCAAATTCATCTTTTGCCTTTTGAAGTTGAGCTTGGAACTCTAGATTTGCATGCCATGCTGCAACAATTGCAGAGGCTACGAGACGACCTGCATCAACATCTGACTGCCAATGATAACCACAAATAACTCGACTTTGTCCCATTTCAAAGCCACGCTTTAAGATAATATCTTGGCGTGCTGGGTTAATTTCTGACAAGATTAAAGCTGTTGCCCAACCTCTTGCAGTATGTCCTGATGGGTATGAGCCATTTTTTGACAATTTTGCTTGCTCTTTGGTGTTGCAAGTATCGGTGCCATAGAAAGCAAAAGGACGCTTGCGCATATAGTAGTTTTTAGCAGTACGAGTTGCATTGTCGCCAGCATCATCTGACATACGAGTTAAAAGCTTGTAAAGCTCTGGGGCATCTTCTTTAGTAATTGGAGAGCCAAAGACTTCAGAGAACGACTTAACTAAACCTGCGCCTTTTGAAATCTCAGCATCCTCAGCTGCAAGTTTGCCACGAGGAGTATTACGCAGTAATCTGCCCTTTTTATACATAGCTTGATCATTTTAAAATGCAATACTGCCAATCTCAGGTGGTGGAGGAAGTAGAGCGTAACTATCTATATGTTGTCGATTTTTCTGTCTGTGATTAGCTTCACATTTTTAACAACCAATCTTCAAATTTTGAGCGTAAAAAATTAGGTCA
>ONCS01000218.1 GCA_900316375.1 uncultured Succinatimonas sp.
ACAGCCTCTTAAAGATTTATTAAATGAGCTGGGATTAAAGTGGTGCCGGTACTTTTTATCTAAAACGTATCGACCTTATCAAGTCCCATTGTTTGGATCTTAAAAAAAATTGGAGATCAGCGAGCAGGAAAATAATTACTTAAGTTTACTGCTCACTGTCAGAGAGAAAAGATAATGGCATCTATATAGTTCCAATTACTTGTTAAAAGCCTTAAAATCAAATTATGTCCAAGAGTACGGTTTTAGTTGTAGGCGGCAATTCAGATATTGCCAAACCTCTTATCAAAAGTTTCTGTAATTATGGGTATGAGGTGTCTATTACCTGTAGATCTGAAGAAAAGCTACAAAATACCTGCAATAATTTAATTTCTTATACAGGCAACAAGATCATTGGTAGTGTTCTTGATTTAAACGACATTGATGCTGTTAAAGTCTTTTTTGAGCACCATCAAGTGCCTCAAGTTCTAGTCATCGCAGCAGGCTTCATGAGTCTTGATAATGATGCTTATGATGATGTACTTAACTCCATCAAAGTTAATTACTTATCCGCGGTGGTTCTTTTAAATGCTGCAAAGAAAGAGATGCTTTCTAGAAACTGTGGCGACATCATTGTCTTAAGCTCGGTAGCCGGTGAGCGTGGTAGATACTCAAACTACCTTTACGGAAGCTCAAAAGCAGCTTTAACCCAATTCTTATCAGGCTTTAGAGCAAGATTGTATGGAACTAATATCAATGTCCTTACCGTTAAATGTGGCGTAGTTGCAACAAAGTTTAACCAAGGTATTAGCTACGCAAAAGAGGGAAGAGTTTTAGTCTCAACTCCTGAAAAGGTTGCAAACATGATCTTTAAAGCCTTTAAAAAGCGCAAGCAAGTGATCTATACCCCTTCATATTGGGCTTTAATTATGAGGTCGGTTAAGGCAATTCCAGAGTTCATCTTTAGGCGCTTAAAGTTATAAATTTCAACTAAAGTTAGCTTGCCTTTAAGTTAGTTTTCAAGCTTAATCACGCTTACAAAGTTACTATCTTGTGCGTCTTTGTTAATTATCACAGCATATTGCTTTGGCTTTGGATAGTTAAGATCTTGTCCGTAATGATGCTTTTTAATTTGCGCAAAGGCCTCTTGCTTTTTTGCTTCAATCTCATTGCTATTGTCTGCAAGCTTAAACTCAAAAACAAACTTTTCTTTGCCAATGATGACTTCAAGATCGCTGCGGCCTGAGATATTCTGCTTTTCGCGGTAGGTTTGAATAGCTTGAACTTCTAGTACGCAGTTAATTAAGTTTGTGACAAGTGTTTCCTTTAAAAATAGCTCATGACGCGCATCATAGCCGATGACTCTTAAGATATTAGAAAATAGAGTGGAGATGGCATTAACATCGCCATTACATAGTATCTTTTCAATATAGGCTTTGTTCCCTATATCGTTGCTTAAATTTGAGGTCGCTTGATTAGACTTAAAGATCTTTTCAAAGAGAATTTGAGCAAAGCAAGACTTTACTTCTAAGTTAGGATAATCAATTAGAAGTTGGTCAAAGTCATTTTTACCTTTGATAGTTAAAAAGCCTGCTTGATAGAGCAGGGAGATATCGCTGATATCATCAATACTGGTTTTTGAAGTTAAATCCTTTTCATTAACAAATATTTGCGATTTTTCAGAAAACTCAATAAGTGGCTTTAATCTCTCATCAAGCTTATGACTGTTCATCTCTCTGACGTAGCGTTTTTTAAGTAAGCTCTCAGGAGAGCCTGTTTCTATCCAATACTTATCAAACTTGCGAGTAGGATTTTTAAGACAATTTAGAATTGACCAAGGATTGTAAACTGAGGTTTTAGCTTCAGCATCAAAAGAGTATCCGTTGTAGTTTTCTTTAAGCTTGAGGTAAACCTCTTCTTTGGTAATCGAGTTTACATTGGCAAAGTTTTCAATGTATTCATCAAAGTATTCGTGGATCTCTTCTTGAGTGTAGCCAAGTAAGGTACTGTACTCGCTGTTGAAAGACACATCTTGGAAAGAATTAGAGCCTGAAAAGATACTAGTTTGTGAGAGCTTTAAAATACCTGTAACAAATGTAAACAAGCTCTTCTTACCACTTTGTAGCTTGATGATGTTAAAGAGATCGTTGTAAAGTTCTAAGACTTTTTTGTATAAATCATCACTGATATTCTTTGCTCTTATAAGAAGGTTGTCATACTCATCAATTAAGATCACCACATTGCCATTATATCTTTCAAGTACAGTGTTAAAGTAGGTTGCAGGGTACTTATCTGTTGCAACATCACTGGTGTCAAAGCCATATTTTTTGAATTGCTCAGACATGGCTTTAATTAAAGTATCAACTACAGTTTGGTAATCATTAACTTGAATTGCTGAAAAGTCTAAATGAATTACAGGATAGGTATCAGTGCTTTCCCAAATGTCATAGAGCTTGTAACCTTTAAAAGCTTCTTTACCTTTTGAAAAGAGTACTTCTAAGGTATCAATTAAAGTGCTTTTACCAAAACGTCTTGGTCTTGATAAAAATGTTGGTTGTGGATCTTGAGCTAATTTGGCAATTAAATCAGTTTTATCGACGTACACAAAGCCTAGCTTTTTAAAATTCTCAAAAGCAGTTTTACCGAGAGGTAACTTACTCAATTTAACATCTTTTAAAGCCATATCATGCAGTCCTAAAGTCAATCATCTTGTTTAATTATAATCGATAATTGATTTTTTAATGTGTTGAAAATGTTCAATTTATCAAAGAAATTATTAAGCGATTAAATTGAAAATCATAAGACATATGCATCTAAATCCCTTATTTTCAAAGCAATTTACTTTAAATGCTGATGATTTACGTATTTAGATCTGATTATGGATTTAGATAGAAAGTTGCTTCTTTGAAATCTGTGTTCCTAAAAATCCTCCACTTTAAATGGGCAGGAAGTTATTTAAAGTAGAGGTAATAGGAATTGAAAAATAAATAAAATCTTGAGCAAATTCTGCTTCTTTTTAAACAAGGAATAACTCCTTGTTTTATCACAATAAAATTTTTTTTGACTTTTAATGCACGAAATTACTGTTTTGTCAAATAGATTTGAATATTTGAATTTTTTATCTAAAGACAATACTTTAATTTTTTGTTATTAAAATATACCCAAGATCTTAGTATCTTGTTGAATTAAAACACTTTTTTTACAAAGTGTGATCTGCTCTTTAAATTTAAGAAATATTAAATG
>ONCS01000216.1 GCA_900316375.1 uncultured Succinatimonas sp.
ACTCTTGCTAAGCAGTTGAAGCTTGATGTAGACATGATCTACGCTTTAAGTGGTATGCCTTACGGACCTTACAAAAATTCATAATAATATAATGTGACCTAATTGCCCGGCCTAATCATCCGGGCTTTTTTGATATTTTGCTAAAACTTTTACCATAAATTAAAAAGGCCTGAGTTTCCTCAAGCCTTAAGTAATAGCTAAATTAAATCTTAGCGCTTTGAAGCTTCTAGATATAACATCTCTAAAGCAATGGTTGCTGCAGCTAAAGCGGTGATCTCGGCATGATCATAGGCAGGAGCTACTTCAACTACATCCATACCTACAATATCAAGATCTTTGAGTGTTCGTAAGATCTTTAAAATCTTATCTGAGCTCATACCGCCCATCACAGGAGTACCAGTGCCTGGAGCATAGGCAGGATCTAGACAATCAATATCGAAGGTTAGATAGACTTTTTGACTGCCAACACGCTCATGGATTGCCCTAGAAATTTCATCAACAGACATATCGTTAGCACGGGCACCGTCTAAAACTAGGAAACCATCTTTTTTAGAAAACTCAGTTCTAATACCTACTTGTACAGACTTACTTGGATCAATTAAGCCTTCAATTGGAGCGTGGTAGAACATGGTGCCATGATCGTAGCTTGAACCATTTGAATAGGTATCAGCATGAGCATCAAAATGAATTAAAGCCATCTTGCCATAGTGTTTAGCATGAGCACGTAATAAAGGTAGAGTAATAAAGTGATCACCACCGAAGGTAAGACATTTTTTACCCTTTGAAATTAACTTATCAGTATGCTCAACAAGCTTATCTACCATGTCTTGATTATCACCAAAGGCATAAACTAAATCACCACAATCCTCAACTTTAATCTTATCAAATAAATTAAAGTCCCAAGGATAACGACATCCTTCCCAGGCTAGCTGTGGACTTACTTGGCGAATCGCATTAGGTCCAAAACGACTACCTGATCTGCCTGAAGTTGCCATATCAAAAGGCACACCGGTTACAACTACATCAGCATCGCTATCGTAGGGCTTAAAGTTTAAAGGGGTTCTTAAAAAGCCAAAAGCGTTAGATACTAAAGAAATATCATGAGCATGATTTAAAGTTTGCATATTACTCTTCCTCTAGATAGGTGTAGCCATAAAGACCTGATTTAAACTCTTCAATAAATTGTCTTTGAGTCTTTTCATCAAGATCGTTTGGATTTTCTAAAACTTGAGCACTGTACTCACTTAGAAGTTTTGATGGATCTAATAGTACGTAACGTAACATATCAGCAACAGTTGAGCCTTCATCTGATAAGGATACTCTAACCTTGCCATCAGCGTTTACGTTAACATCTACAACCTCAGTGTTACCAAATAAGTTGTGCATATTGCCTAGAATTTCTTGATAAGCACCGACCATGAAAATACCAATAAATGGAGGCTCATCTTTCTCGTATTCTGGGAATGGCATGGTAGATGAAATATCATCGTCCTCTAAATAATGCTTAATAGCACCATCAGAGTCGCAGGTAATATCTAAAATTACGGCACGACGAGTTAATGGCTTATCAAGATTTTCAATTGGCATTACAGGGAAGATCTGATCAATACCCCAAGCATCTGGAATTGACTGGAATAATGAGAAGTTTAGATATAACTTATCAGCCATTCTATCTTGTAGCTCGTCAATTAACACGTGGTGAGAGCGGTTAGTAGGATCTAAAAGCTGCTGTATAGTTTTGCAAATACATAAGTAGATCTGCTCAGCTTTTGCTCTGTCTTCTAAATCAACATCGCCTGAAACATAACCTTCATGAATTTCTTGTAAATCATATTGAGAGTCATGTAACCATTCACGAAGTGACCGCTTGTTACTATCTTTTTGCATCTCATCCCAAGTTTCAAAAAGATTAAGTAGAGCACGAGGGGCGTCTTCATTTTGAGGAGCTTCTGGTACACAAAACTCATTTCGCTCCACACCGATGATGTTTGATATAAGTACGGCGTGATATACGGTTAAGGCACGACCAGATTCGGTGATAATGGTAGGATGAGGTAAATTATTTTCAGTACAAGCATCACCTATAGTCCAGACGATGTTATTTGCATACTCTTTTAAAGAGTAGTCAACAGAGCAGTCTGATTGAGATCTTGTGCCTTCATAATCAACACCTAGGCCACCGCCGACATCGAAGAACTGGATATTAACGCCAAGTTTATGTAGCTCCACATAGAATTTAGCACTTTCACGAACACCACGAGTAATGTCACGTACATTAGACATTTGTGAGCCTAAGTGGAAGTGAAGTAGCTGTAACCAGTCTAACTTATTATTCTCTTTTAAAACTTTAACAAGTTGTAGTACTTGTGATGCAGCCAGGCCAAACTTAGAGCACTCACCACCTGATGATTGCCATTTACCTGAGCCTTGAGAGGCTAGACGGGCTCTAACACCAAGACGTGGAATTACATCTAAGCGCTCTGACTCTTCTAATACGATTTGTAGTTCAGACATCTTTTCAATGACTAAGAAGACTTTATGTCCCATCTTCTCGCCATCTAGAGCCATTCTGATGTACTCACGGTCTTTGTAACCGTTACAAACAATAACAGATTGAGTACGACCGGCGTGGGCTAAAACTGCCATGAGCTCAGCTTTAGAGCCTGCTTCAAGGCCCATAGGCTCATTACTATTCGTAACCGCCTCAAGCACACGTCGGTGTTGATTTACTTTTACAGGATAAACAAGAAAATAATCGCCTTGATAACCATACTCGTTGCGAGCCTCTTTAAAGGCTTGGTTAATACTCTTAAGACGATGTTGCAGAATTTGTGGAAAACAGAACAAGGCTGGAAGTTTTTGGCCTTGGCTTTGACGGGAAGTTACAAGATCAGCTAGATCTACTACCGCATCAGGTGTGTCAGGATTAGGTCTTACAATAACGTGACCTTTCTCGTTTATATCAAAGTAGTGGTTGCCCCACCAGTTAATGTTGTATGCGTTCACAAGAGACACCTCCAAACAGTTATACAACCATAAAAGTTAAACGTAAAGTGATTTATAAAAATTGCGCGAATTGTACTTTTATGAGGGGGTGTGATCTAGTAATTTTTTATTTAATTTTAGTTAAATTTTAGAAAATTTTGCGCAAGGCTTTTTAATTGGCTTTAATTAGCCAAATGTAAGTAAGCTAAGGCTAATCTAAGTTTTTATTGCTATGGTTAAAGTGCACAATGATGGTGCTTAGATCTGATAAATTAGCGACTTTTGCCATAAATTCTTTTAAAAATCTCTAAATTTTAAAAATCTGTTTTCCTAAGTTTGGTATTTGGAAATTTTTAAATTAAAAGATTAATGTGCAGTAGTGCAAATATTTACGACACAATTTTCGCAAATTTAAAAATATCACCTATGCTTTAATTCACACACTAAAAATTTTGAAGGAAAATATGCTCTTTGATTTAGTTAAAAAGGTAAAAGGGATCCCGCTTATAAATGCCGTTCCTAACACCTTGTCCTTGAGTGAAGATGATCCCCGTATCCAAAGATATTTGCTCACAATTGATGATCATGATTTTATGGTCTCTTTGTGCGATGAGATCTGTGTCTATACAGGATCTAATCTTGATGAAGGGGAGTCTGACTATTTTGAAGGTGAGAAACTTATTAGACTTGAAGAGTTTTTAGAAAGTGAGCTTGATAGTCAAAGAAAGTATTATGGTGTGGAGATACTACAAAAACTTATGGATTTTGTAGATAGGGCAATTGAGCTTAAAACCGGAGTAGTAGTAAAGCTTTAATTATAATCCTTCAAATTTTAGGTAAAAAATAAGGCAGCTTAAAGCTGCCTTTATTATTGATAAAACTTTAAATTAGAAGTTTTCGTAGTTCTTGATGGTTACTTGCTTACCATCAGCACCAACAGGTGCAATCTCACCTAGAACCCAAGCCTTCTCGCCAGTTGCGTTTAGAACTTCAACTGCCTTTTGAGCTTCTTCTTTTGATACAACAGCAATCATACCAACACCGCAGTTGAAGGTACGGAACATTTCGTATGCATCAACGTTACCGTTCTTTTGTAAGTACTTAAATACTTCTGGGCGAGTCCATGAATCACCGTCACATGCTGCACAAGTGCCTTCTGGTAATACACGTGGAATGTTCTCCCAGAAACCGCCACCAGTGATGTGAGCTAATGCGTGAACATCAACTTCTTTAATTAACTTTAGAACTTGCTTTACGTAGATACGAGTTGGAGCTAATAAAGCATCAGCAAGTAAGGTACCATCTGATAGCTTATCCTCTAAAGGCTTTGCCTCAACCTTCTTTAAAATGGTACGAATTAGAGAGTAACCATTTGAGTGAGGACCAGATGATGCAATACCGATTAAAGCATCGCCAACTTTAACCTTTGAGCCGTCGATGATCTTATCTTCATCAACAACACCTACAGCAAAACCTGCTAAGTCGTAATCGCCAACTTCGTACATGCCAGGCATTTCAGCAGTCTCACCACCTACTAGAGCACAGCCTGATAGCTCACAACCATGAGCAATACCAGTTACAACAGTAGTAGCAGTATCAACGTCTAACTTACCAGTGCCATAGTAGTCTAAGAATAAGAATGGCTCTGCACCTTGTACAACGATGTCGTTTACGCTCATTGCTACAAGATCTTGACCTACGGTTGAGTGTCTATTTAAATCAATAGCTAAACGTAGCTTAGTACCTACGCCGTCAGTGCCGGTTACTAAAACTGGGTTGGTGTAACCCTTTGGAATTCTAGTTAAAGCACCGAAACCACCTAAACCACCGATAACTTCAGGACGGGTAGTCTTCTTAACTGGAGCTTTGATTCTTTGAACTAACTCGTCACCAGCATTGATATCAACACCAGCTTCTTTGTAGGTTAAATTTGATGACATGACGATCTCCGCAAATTTTAAATAATCTGTGCGCTATTTTACTGAATTTGACGAAAAATTTCATCTGAAAATTAGCGAAAATTACAATCAAAATAATGTGTTAAAATGCCTAGCAGTAATTTTGGAGTATAAGTTATGAAATTAAAGACATTACTTGCAACATCTGTATTGATGTCAGCACAAGCTATGGCTACACAGACCTTTGTAAAGCCACTAGATGACGGCATGGATCAGGCAATTTTAGAGTCTTTTAATGATGCAATCTCATCAAGTGCTATCGATGAGGTTAATGGCATTGGTTTAGATAAGATTAAAAATGCCATTGCTACTTTAAGAATTAACAATAATCAATTTGAAATTACCTTTGATGACAATAAGCTAAAAAGTTTATTATCAGCAAATGGTATTGCTCAGTGGTCAGGTTTATCAGATCCTGTATTAGTTTGGCTAGCTCACGTAAGTGAAGAAGGTACTAATGTGGTAACAGGTGATGGCGTTGATCCATTCGCTGTTGCTTTAAATGAAGCTTCAAATAAAAATAGCTATGATTTAATGTTCCCTGTAATGGACTTAGATGATGTGCAAAATGTTAATGCACAGACAATTTTATCTCACTCCGATAAAATCCTAGCTACAGCATCAAAGCGTTATAACGCTAAGTACTTTGTGGCAGGTGCCATTGAAGGTAGTGATGATAGCTATGCTGTTAAATGGAACGCTTACGATGAAGCTGGTAAAGCCCTAGGCTCAGGTCAGTGCTCAGGAACACTAGCTGATACCACCTCACAGATGTCACGAGAAGTTGCTAAAGTTTTAATGCAAAACATTGACCCACAGGCAAATCAAAGCCAAACCTCAGCAGATGAAGTACAAGATTTAACTCAGACTTCAACTGGTGGAGAGATTTATTTAGGTCCTACTAAAGGTGGCGTGATTGTGCAGTTAAATGGTGTGGATAATGTTGCTGATTACCCACGCATTAAGCGCATTTTAATTACCTACGGATATGAAGCTGACATCGAAGTTCTAGGTTACAACAATGACGGTGTGATCTTTATGATCCCAACTGGCTCTAACCCTGCTATCTTAGATGGTACTTTAGCTCACGCCGGTGAGTTTACTAAAGTTGCTGATTGGACTTACAACTTTAATAAGTCAAATGGCGTAGTGTCAGCAGGTAACTCAATTGGGACTGTTGAGCGTTCAAATTCACAGCGCGTCACCTCAAATCTAAATGGTTACGGTGGCAAAGCTTATACCACTCATAAAGTTGATAAGACTGTAGAAGTTACTACTAAAAAAGTAATGCCAAAGAAAAACAGCATTGAATTAACTGATGATTCAGGTGCTGAGGTCATCGATGGTCGTGGTGTTGAGGTAACCCCTTAGTTTTAAAGAATTGCCATTTGTTAAGGATAAGCATGACAAATTTAGAAAAACAGCCATATCAGCAAGCACTTGATATTAAGATCAACGACAAGTTTGATTTTTCAATCTATGTCGATGGTCCTAATCATGATGCCGTTGAGATGTTAAAAAAGGCAGTCTCTACTGCCTATAATGAGTTTTTCTATGTCTTTGGTCCTAAAGGCAGTGGCAAGAGCATTTTGTTGTCATCTTTGTTTCAATATCAAAAGCAAAGTATCAATGATTGTCTATATCTTGATTGTAATGTGGTCAAAAACGTTGGTGCTTTCTTGCTAGATGCTCTATTACCTAAAATTACGATTTTAGATAATGTTGATGCTCTAGTAGGTAATGATGATTGTGAGCTAGGTTTATTCTCACTTTATAACCGTTGGTATGACAAAAAAGAAGGAACCTTGATCATGTCAGGTAGCTCTTCTTTTGACACCATTCCATTTAATAAAAGGGATCTCAACACCCGTTTATCAAGTGGCGTTACCTGCCAGCTCAATTACCTAAATGAAGAGCAATGTGTCAAAGCTTTGCAATTACGTGCTAAACAGAGGGTGATTACGTTCCCAGATAATACCGCAGCTTTTTTAGTTAGACATTGTAACCGTGATATGGGACAGCTTGTAGGGATTTTAGATAAGCTAGAACAAGCCCAAATTGAGTATTCTCGCGACTTAACTATTCCATTTGTTAAAAAGCTCTTAGAGCTTTAGAAAAAATCATTAACAAATTGAGGCTTCGTGTATAAGTGTGGGTAGTTAGCCTCAGACAACTACCCTTTATAGATCAATTCACTTGATCTTCAAGTTCTTTAAAATA
>ONCS01000215.1 GCA_900316375.1 uncultured Succinatimonas sp.
AATTTTTCTAAAGCAAATAGCGCATCTTTGACCACATATCTTAAGGCAATCTCATTGTTGTAATCTTTGTAGGAGATCTTTAGATTGTGAAAGTAATCAAAACTCTCTTCAATCTTTGATACATCTTGTTCTAAAAGTGCATTAGCAGCTTTCTTAGACTTTTCAAAGTACTCTTCAAATCCATCAAAAATGGTATCAGCGCTAGTATTATTATTGATGAATTCCTGTCTAATTTCTTCATTCGGAATGGTGATCTTATTAGTTCCATCATCAAGAATTTGATAAGTTAAATAGCCTAAGTGAATGAAATAGACTAAGGCTGTGTTTTTATCTTTAATCTCAAAAATTGAGTTCTTATATTGTGAAACATAGCAGTCTTTATAGGCATTACCACCCATTAAAGATAAGACGATCTCGCGTATGCCATCGACGTTGTGGTGGATCGCTTTTAAAATTGAGTCAAAGGAGCCTGTCTGTAACCAATAGGATTTAAAAGTCTTTCTTTGAATAAGTCTTGTAATTGAGTACGGATTGTAGATCTCAAGATTGCCAATATGGTAACCGTCATACCAACTTTTAGCATCATCAAAGCTAAGATTATTCTCAGCGCACAACTTCTGCACATCACCTTCAGTAAAGCCAAAATACCTTGTTAGATCATATTCTGGCGTGAGCATATTGATGTCATCAAAGTTGTTTAAAGCAGACTGTGTATCGTATCTGCCAATTGGAAAGATGCCAGTTAGATAAGCTAAAGACACAATTGATGATAGATCAGTTTTAAATAGCTTTCTTAAGATATTGATGTAAGCTTTTTTATCGTTTTCAGATTTTAACCAACGTAAAGGTGCATCCCATTCATCAATTAAAAAGATAAATTCTCATTGGAGGTTAACTTAATATGTTTTAAGGCTTCTATGACATCGGTTGCTTGGTATCCATTAAACAAATCAGAATAAGCATAGGTTAATTCTCGTATCACTTGCTTATTAAATTCTTTTAAAAATTGGTCAAAATCAGCCTCTGGTGTACCGTAGCTACTCATATCCCAATAAATTACATTATGCTGATTAAGGTGCTCAAGAAAGGATGGATCATGGGCAATTTCATATTTTGAAAAGATATCTTTGGAGTCACAGCCTTTAGAGTAGTATGCAATTAAGGTCTTTAAGGCTACTGATTTTCCAAAACTACGAGGTCTTGCGATGCACAAAAATGCATTTTCACTATCAATAAGGGGATTGATAAAAGAAATAGTGCCAGTCTTGTCAACATATCCAGAAATCAGCACTCTATTAAAATCGTAGTTGTCTGGATTTATTGGCATAGCATAAGACCTTTAAATAAAGTGCATTAACACTCTTTATACAAAGTGAACTTTCTATCTTTTTCGCTGAAAACTAAAGCTAGTTTTAAAAGTTCTTGAGGCTTTGGTTCTGTATCACCATATTCTCTTGTTGCAATCTGCTCACAAGCTTCTTTGAGTAAGCTCTCTGCATTGTCACTTTCTTTTGCGTATTTTAACTCACAGACAATGCGACGATGGCCATCATCAATGATTAAATCTGCTCTACCTTTTGCGCTATGCACATTCACGTTAGTGTAAGTAACACCATATCCATTAAAGAACATGAATAAAGAATTGGTGATAGCTGATTCTTGAGTTAAAGGATAGTGCTCATAATCTACAGCATTTAAGATGCGGTTAAAGTAGCTAACAATATCTTTTGATGTTGCTAAGTTTTCAATTTTGCAAGCTTTTAAAGCATCTCTTTGCAGATTATCCGTGTAGCAGTTAATGAAGTATAAAGTTTTAAAAGAGCTGATTATCTCTTGATTTGGAAACTTCAAATAGAAGTTTTCTTCATTTTTATCTTTAAAAGTCAAATATCCTGTTTGGCATAAAAGTACTCTAACATCCATAGAATCTAAATTGCTTGGATTTAAGAATGTATTTTTATCTACAGCAATTTGATTTGATTTTAAAAGCTCTAAGGATTGGCTTTTTATGCTTGTTAGATAGTTTTTTAGAATAGATGGCAAGCCACCTCCATTTTCATACCAATAGTTTTTTAAGCTAGCAAGATCATCTCCAAAAAAGGAAATAATTGACCAAGTGGAAAAGACGTGGGTTTCAATATTTTCATCAAAACAATAGCCATCGTACATGGTTGCAAGAGTATCTAGTAAAGATTCAATATCACTGTCTGAAACATTTTCCATTTCTTTTTTGAATCTTACAGAGGCTGAATACCTTAAATGATCTGGAAAAAATTGCTTAATTTCGTCCCTAGTGTAACCTAAGATTTGACCATATCTTTGAATCATAGATATGTCTTTAATTGTATTGCCGGCAGTAAATATTGCTGTGTCTTTATATCTAGTAATACCTGTAATAAATACAAAACGGTATTTACCTGAATTTGATTTCATGCATTGATAAAAGGTTCTTAAAACTTTAACAATGCCTTCAAAAACTTCAGGGCGATTAATATTTTGAGTTAATGGAAAATCATATTCATCAATTAAAATGACTAGACTTTGATTGTTAACATTTTTAAGAATGTTGCTAAAGGCATCTGAAACTTTTGCGTTTTCTTTTGGAGCAATACCAAATTGTTCTGCAAATTCATTTAAGACTTGAATAAATCTAATTTCAAAATCATTGCCTGTGTTGCAGTAATCTGAAAAGAGCTCTGCGAAGTCTAATCTCATGATGAGATATTCTTTTTCATCAGTCCATTTATCTTCAATATACAGACCTTTGAAATAAGACTCGTGACCATCATATGGCTTAACACCATGAGAAAATAGTTCTTCAAAGGTAGAAATTAAGGTACTTTTTCCAAAGCGACGAGGTCTTGAGAGAAAATATTGACCTTTTTTCAAAGCCAAACCATAGATGTATTGTGTTTTATCAACGTACACGCAATTTGAGCTAATAATGTCTTTAAAGTCTGAAGTACCTTCTGGCAATCTTGCATTTAATTGATCAAAATCCATGTTTTTCTCTTCACAGTAGTTTTTGGGGCACAAAAGTTCTCTTACTAATTATAGATGAAATTGATTATTTATATGACGGATGGTTAAGATTTTTGAGGATAAGACTTTTGCGAAAAATTTTGGGTGATAAAGAGCCTATCGAAGATCATTTGTGAAAAACTGACTTGATTGGTGTATAGTTGAATATACATATTTTTGTTTGGAGTTTTAAATGGAAAAGAAAGCAAGCCTCATGTCAAATAAGTTCATTCGCTACACCTTCTACGTGATGGTGGCACTGCTTATTATTGACCTATTTGCCTCTCTTATTTTGAGGTATTTGTAATGGCTAATGGTCATGGTGGCAGTCGCGAAGGCTCAGGTAGACCAAAAGGTGCAACTAAAGATCCAGCACTTTGCAGAAAAGAAAGGCTTACCTTAAACTGCACAACTGAAGAAAAAGAGAAAATTGTAAAGCTTGCTAAACTTAAAGGTATGAGTGTTAGTACCTTAGTTGTTTCTGAGCTTTCAAAGTACTTTAAAGATCTTGAAGGTTAGTTAAAAAAAACTATCAGATTAACTTTTCTTAAATATTAGCGGGTTGCTTTGGCATGGTATGCTTTGAAGGCAACACCGCAGTCTTTATCGCAAAACGCAATGCCGTAAGCATTGATAGTCTTAATCCTAGGATTTTTTCCAAAAAGACCTTTACAGTATCCTTTACTTTCAATTTGATCTAAAGCTTCTTTGGTTTTATCTGAGATTTTCTCAATATCTTTTGTAGCCTTAATTTCTATAATCACGCCAACCGGTGGTTGTTCAATATTAGTTGCTTTGAGTACGATCGTGATATCAGCGCGACCTGAACCTAATTCAATATTGCTATCGTACTTTAAAACAAGTCCTTGCAAGGCTTGAGATAAAACACCATTTAAAAATCCGTGATAGTAGTTTTCTTGTGGCCCTTTAACAGCATGATCCATGATGCTTACATGACCTAACAAAAGATTTGATAAGGTATTCTCTAAACTTTCAGTGTCGCCACAATTTAAGGCCTTAACAATAGGACTTACTTGCTTTTTAAAAAGAATGTTTTTGGTACTAAAGCACCACTTTAAAAGATCATTTAAGCACTCTGCAATGCATTCATTAGGAACACACAAAGTACTTAAGCCATTACGTGTTTGCCTTTTAGCAAGGGTTAAATATCCAGTCATGAACAAAAGCGTCCACAAGGCGCTAGTGTCAATAGCTACGTCTTGATCTGAATTTAACGAGGTATTAACTTTAGCTAAAATTTGGTAGTTAAGATCTTCAGTAAGTTTAACTTCAATAGTTTCTCTTTTGACTAATTTTTGGAAATTTTCAGAATACAAATCAGGTGTTCTTGCAAAGATCTCTCTGACTATATCTACAGAGCCTGAATGGATCCAATATGTTTTAGGTTTAACTTTTGGATTTTCAGCAAGATCTAGCACGTAGTTACTTACATCCCATGGGCAGAAGATTTCCTCACCACCTATTTTATAACCGTCGTACCACTTCTTAATAGTTCTGAATTTTGACGAAAGATTAAAATGCGCAAGCATTTGTTCTACTTCAGCTTTAGTAAAACCTAGAAGTGTTCTAAATTTGTCGTCAGTAAGACCAAAGGCTTTAAACGCATTCATATCTGTAAAAATGCTTTCTTTAGCAACTTTTAGGCAGCCAGTCACAATGCTCTTTTTAAGGTTCGAGTTAGTTTTGAGTGCTGAACTTAGCATATTGGCGTATAAGCTTTTAAAGTTTTCATAAAAGCTAGTATTGCAAAGTTTTGCAAACGGCACATCATACTCATCGATGAGCAAGAACACGTCTTTTTCAAAGTGCTTTTTTAGAAGATAGGTTAGAGTTTTTAATGAAGCTCTAACTGTTGTTTCATATTCTGCTGTTGTGGCTGTTGAGGTATCTAAGTTGAGTATCTGTAAAAATGACTTTTGATCTTCTGTTGATAACTTTGAAGACTTTTTTAAGTAGTCAAATTCTTTAGATACTAAAGCAATTTCAGTACCAAGTGTTCTAATTGCAGCCTCATAGTTAGTAACCATGTAGGCATTTTTAAAGCTTATGAAAAGAACAGGGTATTGCCCCATATATTCTCTGCAAAAGTCTTTTTCTTTGTAGATATCTAAATCTTTAAAGAGTTTATCTTGTTTTGAGGTGTTACCTGGATGTTTAGGATCAATTTCCAGAAAACTTTTTAACGTAGTCATCCATAAGGTTTTTCCAAAACGACGAGGTCTTGTAAAAAGAGCGCAAGCAACGGTGTTATCAATTGCTTCTTTGATAAACCTAGTTTTATCTACATAATATGTTTCTGCATTTTGTATGAATTTTTCAAAATACTCAGTTCCGATATCGTTAGATAAAGTTTCAGACATAGACTCAACCTTACTTAGGAAAACTTATATCTTAGAGTATAGAGCTTTATTTAATTTTAAGCAAAAAGTGATTTTTAGAATGTAAGTAAAGTGTCTATGTAAGTGCTAAATTAAAATCTCTTTAAATCTTTTCAAAAGCAGTAATACATCTTTGCTCTTGGCTAAAGACTAAAGCAATTTGGAGAATTTCACCTTTAGCATCAGCGCTTTGTCCATAGCGTCTATCTTGTAGTTGAGTGCATGCTTTTTGTAAAAGCTCTGAAACGTCATCATCAATTTTTGCAAACTTAAACTCAAAGACCAATCGTCTTGCATCGCTATCAACCTGCAGATCACATCTACCTTTAGAACTGTGAGAATTTACGGCAACCTTAAGCTTATCTTGACCTTTTAGAAACAGCATGATGCTATTTATTACAGCAGACTCAGAGGTTAATGGATAGTACTCGTAATCAACTAAGTTTAAAATTGAGTTAAAGTAATCAACTATCTCATCAACAGTTTGCATATCATCAAGAGGACTGCGTCTTAACTTTCTAAATTCACTTTCATTTGAGAAAACTTGAGATGCTAGCTGTATTGTTAGTGCTTGTTTTACTTCTTCATTTGGATAAGTCAGCTGATACTCAAGCTTGTTGCTAGGTGCTGCTAAAGTTAAATATCCTGTTTGATATAAAAGGACAGCAGGTTGCATATCTGCAAGGCTACTTGGATTTTCAAAATCAGAGCTTTTTACGTATATGTATTCGTTGTTGATAACTCAACTTTCGCATGAACTTAAAAGTTCATAAACATTTATTACATGCGGTCTAGCACCGTATTAGCTCTTTAAAAATACGTTATTG
>ONCS01000212.1 GCA_900316375.1 uncultured Succinatimonas sp.
CAAGCACACAGTGATCTTCTACAGCAGTACTGGTAAATACACACAGCATGAAATCGTGCAGGTAAATGCGATTTTAAAAAACTTAAAATGTGTGATTAAGTATGATGTGGTGAAAAATGAGGACTTAGGTGATGACGATTTTGATATTGAAGTACCTCATGATGTAGCTAAGCTTGTGAAAAACGTGGCGATTGTGCATGTCCACAATCAATATCGTTTAGAGTTAGCCCTTCAAGATGCGGTGCGCTCGGGTGACGTGGAAATGCTAAAGCGTGCTTTTAAAATTCCAACTACAGGTAAAGACAGTGTTTTAGGCTTTGATCCACTGCGTTCAGAGCAAAACATGTCTCATATTACTAATGTCTTATGCGCTCGCGCTGCCATCTTCGCAGGTGTCCCAGTTGAAGCTGTATATAGACTCTCTGATAAGCTATTTTTAACTGTTGAGGCTTGTAAAAGTTTATATGATTTAAAAGACATGCGCTTTATCATCGCCAAAAGCTTTACCTTGCAAGTAAATGCCTATCATGAGTCTTTGCAGGTAGGTAAGAGCCCTAAACTTGTAAGTCAGGCGGTAGGTTATATCCAGGCCAACTTATACAATAAGTTTAATTTAGATGACTTAGCGACCTTTTTGAATATCAACAAAGACTATCTGCAGCGTATCTTTAAGAAAACCCGTGGTAGAACCATCTTCAACTACGTGCAATACATGCGCGTAAATTCTGCTAAAGAGTTACTTATTAGCACTAATTTGACCATCAAAGAGGTGTCCTCTTTATTGCAGTTCTCATCTCCTGCCCACTTTGTCAAAGTGTTTAAAGATCAATTTGGCACAACTCCAGCTAACTTTAGAAAGAAGTACGCTTCAAATCCTGAGGTTTAAAAGAAGATTTTTTCTTTTTTAAAAGATGCTCAAAGCTTGAAATGACTATTATCAAACTTTGAGCTTCAAAATTAAGTTTTAAAGATTTTGACCGTTTGTAGCGATCACTTCTTTGTACCAATTAGCAGAGTCTTTTAAGGTGCGCTTTTGAGTTTGATAGTCTACATAGATTAAGCCAAAGCGGTATTTATAACCACAAGCCCACTCGTAGTTATCCATAAGTGACCAATAGGTGTAACCAATTACATCATACCCTTCATCAATTGCCTTTTCTAAAGCTAAAAGATAGCGATGCATGAAGTCAATGCGTTGAGGATCGTGTACTTTACCATCAAGCATTAAAAAGTCAGTATTGGCCATACCATTTTCAGTAATTAAAATTGGCAAATGATACCTGTCTTGTAAAAACTTAACTGCGTAGTAAATTGATTCTGGAGTAATGGTCCAATCCATTGCGGTTACTGGTGATCCACAGTAGCGATTAGAAGGATATTTACTACCTGCAACCTCTTGGCCTGTGCTTTGGTAAACATTAAAGCCTAAAAAGTCGATTTTTGAAGTAACAAGTGCCCACTCGTCTTTGGTAAATACCTCTGTAACGCCCATTTTGGCTAGAGCATTTTGATGAAAACTACCTAATATTACAGGATCGATCCACCAGTCTGTGGAAAAAGCACTACGTGTTGATGAGAAGGTTAAATCTCTTGCGCTGTCGATTGCATCTTTAGAATTATCAGTAGGAGTATAAATCGCACCAGTTGGGGCATAACCTATTTGTGCGTGAGGTGCTAACTCTCTTATGACGTGTACAGCCCTACCATGAGCTAAAAGCACGTTGCGAGTGCAAGGTAATAAAGATGATGGTTCATTTAAAAATGGGGCGTGCTCTGCTCCTTCATATGAAATTCCGATAAAACAATTAGGCTCATTAAAGGTGATAAAGTATTTGACATAAGGAGCAAGCGCATTGACTACTACTCTTACGTAACTTTCAAACCAAAGCGGGGAGTTCTCATTTTTCCATCCTCCTTGTAAGAATAAGTCATATGGAAGATCCCAATGGTATAAAGTAACCATAGGTTCAATATTAGCTTCTTTTAAAAGCTTTACAAGTTTTAGATAAAAATCTAAGCCCTTTTGATTGATGTTTCCGGTCCCATTAGGGATGATCCGTGGCCAAGCAATAGAAAACCGATAGGCTTTAAGACCGATTTGTTTTAATAGTGCTACATCTTCTTCTAAATGATTGTAGTGATCGCAGGCAATTTCACCGGTCTCATCAAAAGGGACATGGCCTTTAGCTAATTTATCCCAAATGCAATCTTTACGGCCATCTTGATGGATGGCTCCTTCAATTTGATAAGACGCAGTTGCAGCACCCCACATAAAATGAGTTGGAAAAGTCATATTTTATCGTCCAGGTTTATATACAAAAAAGGCAAGGTTTTGTCGACCTTGCCTTGTGAATATTATGCTATTTTTTAGTATTTGTTAAGACTCTAAACCATTGTATTGAAGTACAACTTCTCTATCGAATACTCTTTCACAGTAGCAGCACTTCATATATACCTTTCCATCAACGGTGGTGATCTTAAAGCGAGCATTAGCATCACGCTCATCGTTGGTGATGCAGTTGCTGTTAGGGCACTTGAAAACACCTACAGTTTCATTTGGTAAACGAAGCTTGTACTTATCAACAACCTTAAAGTCTTTAATGTGGTTGATAGTAGCAGATGGTGCAAGCACTGCAATTTGCTCAGTTTGAGCAGGTGAGAACACAACATCTGAAATCTTGATGATATCCTTGTGGCCAAGTTCACCTGAGCGTAAGTTAAAGCCTACGGTTAACTGATTGTGTTTACCTAAGAACTTGAACATACGAATGATGTTGATTGCCTGACCTGGAGCGATGTGGTCAATTACTGTACCGTTAGCAATGGCCTCTACAAGGAGCTTTGACTTGTTATTTTCAACATGAGTATCTGACATCTTAAATCTCCTTGTTTAATACTAATGAAAGAATAGCTTCACGAGCGTAAACGCCGTTAGCTGCTTGCTTGAAGTAGTAAGCATATGGGGTATTGTCAACCTCAGGGGTGATCTCATCAATACGAGGTAGAGGATGTAAGATCTTCATATTCTCTTTAGCTGAAGCTAAAACATCTGGAGTTAAGATGTACTTTGACTTTAAGTGCTGATATTCAGTCTCGTCAAAACGCTCTTTTTGAACACGAGTCATGTAAAGAATATCCACCTTATCCATAACTTCTTCTAAATCCTTGTGGATTGAGAAGGTAATACCACGCTTTTTAAGATCATTTAAGATGTACTGTGGCATTGCAAGTGATTCTGGGCTTACTAAGTAAATTCTTGCGTTATATAGTGATAATGCTTCAGCAAGTGAGTGTACGGTACGGCCATACTTTAAATCGCCGACAAAAGCGATATTGATATCATCTAAACGACCTTGAGTCTCTTTGATGGTAAATAGATCAAGCATAGTCTGAGATGGATGCTGATTTGAACCATCACCTGCGTTGATTACAGGTACTGGAGAGATGTCGGCAGCAAGACGGGCAGCGCCTTCTTTGTGGTGGCGGATAACTAGTGCATCAACATATGAGGTGATGATGCGCATTGAATCCATGAAGGTCTCGCCTTTTTTACCTAATGAGGTATTAGTAGAATCAGCAAAACCGATTACACGGCCACCTAATCTTTGAATTGAGGTTTCAAAAGATAAACGAGTACGGGTTGAACCTTCAAAGAAGGTGACACCAATTAGCTTGTCTTTTAGTAAATCGTTACGAGGATGAGCTTTTAATTCAAAAGCGGTTTTTAAGATGAGCTCAATATGATCTTTTGAAAACTCAGAGATGGAGATGATATCTTTCTGGAATAGTGGATTTGTCATTGTATGTCCCTAACACTGATTGATAACAGTAAGAACTTGGGACCACTCACTTTCAGGAGCGGTAGCGCCATGCTTTTGCGCTGTTCCTGAAAGCTACATTATACGCCAAATTATGCTGTATGCTTAATTTTGGAAAAAATTTAATTTTGTATAATAAGATAAGCTATTGAAATATAAGTAATATTTTAACAAATGGCTTGTAAATCAGGTTTGCTAGTCAAGTTTGTTTCTAAAGAGGTATGAAGCAATCGACATTGACACCACGCCCACACCACACAATGGCAATAAGAGGTAAATTACCTCAAAAAAGCTCTTACCTTGTAAGTACAACTGCCACATGGCGTTAATGCCATAGTACAAAGGATTTACATAAGTAACAGTTAAAAACCACTTTGGCATACCATCTGCTGCAGTAATTAGTCCTGATGACATAATTAAAATTAAGCATAAGCAAAAGGCAGAAATTAAAGACTGCATGGTGGTTTTGCAGATAGTTGAAATGGCAAGACCAAGTCCTACAATACCAAAAGAGAAGATCACAATTAACAAAAAGATAGAGACAATACTGCCACGCATGGGAATGTCAAAGTAAAAGTAAGAGATGGCAACTAAGATAAGGGATTGCACGGTGGCAATAATAATAGGAGGGATAGCCTTACCTAAGAGCATTTCTACAGGCCTTGCTGGTGTCATGATCATCATGTCATAGGTACCTTCTTCTTTTTCACGTGAGACAGAAAGCGCAGATAACAGCAAAACTTGAATTACCGATAAAGCAAGTGACATGCCTACTAAGATAGTATAGCGAGTGTAATTATTTTCATTAAACAAAAAGCGTGAGTTTAAGCTAATCGCACTTTTTCCAAAGATCCTTTGATTGACCTTATCGACAATACTACTTACATAGGATAAAGCAGTATTAGCAGAGGCGGTGTTTCTAGCGTCCGTAATAACATTAACTTGGTGGCGATATTTAAAGTCAGAGGCGAGATACAAGGCAATTAAGCTTTTCTCACTATCAATACTGTCTTGCAAGCACTTAACACTGTGGCAGTTATCCGTAAGTTCAAAACGTGGGGTATTTAAAATCTCTCGGATAAGCTCATAGCTTACCTTATCTTTTGACTCACTATAGATAGCAATAGGTACATGCTCTAATTGATAGGACACACCATAGCCAAATAAGATACATTGAACAATCACTGGTGCAATTAAAATTACACGTGAATTAGGATCCATGAGCACAGTTAAAAGCTCTTTTTTTATAAGACCTACAATTCTTAAAAAGGAGAGATAAATAAAAGTAATCATCACTTACCATCCTTTTTCACTTGTCGTACGGTTAAAGTAAAAAAGACTATAGTCCAGGCAATTTGAATCAGCAAATTCTTTAAAAGGTATAACTCTTGCCCACCTGACATAATGTTAATGCGCATGGCTTTGACTTCATAGGTTGGGGGAATGATATGTCCAATGACAGCAATAAAAGGTTGGACGGCGCGCAAGTCAAAGATAAGCCCTGATAACATCACAGTTGGCAAAAAGCCAATCACCACCGCAATTTGGGTAGCGGTAAACTGATTTTTAAGTTTAGCTGAGATTAAAAGTCCTAAACAAATCATCTCTAAAGCATACACAGACAAACTTACTAATAGGTAGAGAATGTTGCCCCTTATTGGAATGTCATATAAAACTTGCCCTAAACTTAAAATTACAAACATTGTCATTAAGGCTAGTACGTAATAAACAATAACTTTTGCTAACACGATATCTAAAGCACTAGCGTTAGTGGCGCATAAACTTTCAAAAGTTCCACGATCCCACTCACGGGCAATGGCAAAACTTCCTAAGAACACGCACATTAAAGTTAAAATACTTACATACTGACCAGACATCAAAAACCACACTGACTCATTAGCCTCATTAAAGTAGTTGCGACTTTCAATGCTAATGTTGTGGCTTTT
Organism: uncultured Succinatimonas sp.; assembly: GCA_900316375.1. Taxonomy (GTDB): domain Bacteria; phylum Pseudomonadota; class Gammaproteobacteria; order Enterobacterales; family Succinivibrionaceae; genus Succinivibrio. The sequence goes on from ONCS01000212.1 coordinate 5,765, forward strand.
ATAGCTCTTTTGTAAAACTGCAGCTAGTGTCTGTTTGATGTACCCTTCAGATATTGCAGCAAGTTGAGACTCTACGCCGTTTAGATAAATCATGATCTGCGCTTTTTTTACTTTAATTTGGGTGCTTAAATCATGAGGAACATAGACTAGGGCTTTAACCTTGTTATCGTCTAAGAGCTTTTGTCCTTCTATAAATGTAGGAACTACGGTTAGCTCATAATAATCAGATCCAAGAAATTCTTGAGTAATTTCTCTTTCAAGGACGCTGACGTTAGTGCTTACAAGACCAAGCTTTACAGGCTTGATCTCCATTCTAATGGCACTGCCATAGATGATGACCAAAATTATAGGCAGTAAGAACACCAACATAAACACTGACTTATCTTTTAAAGTCTGCAACACCTCTTTTTTCAAAAGTGGTACTAAATACTTAAACATTAGTACCTCCCTTGGTTAGACTCTGTCTAAACTCTTCAACTTTATTGATAAAGGTTTTCTCAATGCTAATGCGCTCATGTGTCTTTTCATCACGGCAGATATCTTTGGGCTTTCCTAAAACTAAAATCTTGCCCCTATCTTGAATTAAGAAATTGTCACAATACTCTGCCTCTTCCATAAAGTGCGTGGTGACAATTACACAAGTACCGCTTTTTGATAAATTGACAACCCTATCCCAAAATAAGCGACGTGCCAGAGGATCAGCACCCGAGGTAGCTTCATCTAAGAATAATATCTTAGGTTTATGAATGAGCGCGCAGGCCATAGATAATTGTCTTTGCACGCCAAAAGGTAGATCTTCACTTTTAGTTTTCTCAAATTTGTGAAGATGAAACTCTTCTAATAATTCTTGAATGCGAGTTTTTAATTTTTGAGGCTTTAGTCCATAGCTTAGTCCAAAGTATTCTAAGTTTTGATAGACATTAAGCTTTCTGTATAAAGAGAACTTTTGTGAAACATAACCTATACAAGAGCGCGCATCTGCTTTAGCCTTTTTAAGGTTATAGCCATTAACTGTTACCTGACCTTCACTTGGCGTTAAAAGCGCGCAGATCATTCTAAAGGTAGTGGTTTTACCTGCTCCATTAGGTCCTAGAAGACCAAAGATCTCGCCTTGGTGAACTTTAAAACTTGAGCTTTCAACTGCGGTAAAATTACCAAAAGTCTTTTTAATCTTATCGACAACTACCACTTCCTTATCTTGATCAAAGTCTGTTGGCTTATCTTCATTACCGTCTTTGACAAATTGACTATGGGCTAAAGACTCATAGATATAAGCATCTTCTAAAATGGCGGTGCGTTTTTTAATCTGTGCCTTGATATGCAGAGCGTTTTCTAGAAAGGGAAGAACTTTGTCAGTGTCCTCTGTGCTTTTTACAAGAATATCGATTTTGCCAAGGCGTGGGCAGACATCTAGCATAGGAGATCTTTCATGATGACGAGCGGTTAATCCCATTAGATCTTTTAAATAGGTGTCATAGTCATCATCACTTAGCTTTAAGGTATAGGTTAAGTCACGAACCTTTGAGATAAGCTCTTCACTTTTACCCATAAGCTTAATCTTGCCATCTTCAAGCATTAGGCAAAGATCTGCTTTTTGCGCTTCTTCTAAATAGGCAGTTGAGAAAATACAGTAGCAATCATGAGTTTTTAAATAATCATTTACTACCTGCCATAAGTCCATGCGCGAGATCGGATCAACACCTACGGTGGGCTCATCTAAAATTAAAATCTTAGGTTTAGCTGCAATCGTGCAAATAAGACCTAGCTTTTGTTTCATGCCACCTGAGAGCGCGCCAAACTCTCTATCTTTAAACCTCAGTAAATCAACCTTTGCAAGTAACTCTTCTAAATAGCTTTGATTGCTCTTAGTATCAAGTCCTTTTAAAGATGAGAACAGCACTAAATTATCCCAAACACTAAGCTCAGTGTATAAGCCTAAAGTCTGCGACATGTAACCTATATTTTGATTGAAATTTAAATCTGAGGTACTAGGAGAGAGATTATCAAGTAAAAGCTTACCACTATCTTTTTTCAAAACACCAGATAAGAGTTTTAAAAGCGTAGATTTACCGGCACCATCAGGGCCAGTTAAACAGATTAAGTGCTTAGATTTATCAATTTCAAGATTAAAGTTATCAAAGACTACTAGGGGCTTTTTACCTTTTACTTTGTAGCTTTTTAAAAGGTTTTGGATGGTAATTAAATTGTCCATACGCAAACCTTATAGCTTTAATTAAAGGTGGCAGTGACGCTTTGACCTAAGCGCAGAATATTATTTAGATCTTTGACATCAACTCTTACTTCATAGACTAATGAAGCGCGTAGCTCTTCAGTTTGTACGGTCTTTGGAGTGAACATTGCAGTATCAGAGATATAGCCTACAGTGCCCTCGACTGTATCTTGATTAGCATTAGATATGATGACCTTTGATCCTAGCTTTACTTTTGGTAGTTGCTCTTCAGTTAAGTAGATCCTAACTCGTTTTAAATCGGTCATAGATAATTCAAACACAGTAGTGCTAGGAGATGCCATGTCACCTATCTCTACAGATCTACTTCTTACTATTCCATCAAAAGGAGCTTTAATTACGCTTTGGTCATGCTTTTGATAGTTTAGATAATCAAGCGAGATTTGACAGGTTTTATAGGCAGCGCCTGCTTTTTGAATATCTTCAACACGGTTACCACGCTTTAGCATTTCAAGTTGGCTTTGTGCCTCGTCAAGCTGCGCTTTAACCTGTGTCATAGTGTAATAGGCTTGATCTTTATCTTGAACCGAGACGGACTTTTTCTTAAATAAGGTGAGATATCTTTGATAGGTCTTTTGAGAAAGTTCAAAGTTATTAGTAAGTCTATCAACAACAGCTTTAGCTTTTTCGATGTCTTCAATGCGATAGCCATTAGTAATCGAATCTAAGCTTGCCTTAGCCTCATTACATTGAGATTGTTTGATTTGAATTTGATAGTCTAAATCTTGGGTATCTAAAGTTGCTAAAAGCTCTCCTTTAGCAACTTTATCGCCTTCATCGACTAAAAGAGATTGGATTTTTCCAGGGCGCTCAAAGCTTAAATTACTTTGTCTAATATCGACATTGCCGTAGGCTTTGTTGTCATCTCCAAGAGAGCGGTGGGATAGGCTTAAAATGGCAATACAAGTTACAGCTGCTAACAAAAATACTACAACTGCAACCTTGTATCTTTTATCCATTCTTTTGCTCTTGCTCTTTTAAATCTCTTTCGATGTGCTCTACCATCGTATCATACATCTGCTTGAAAGTTAAAAATGGCTGTTCATCCTTGTAAGTCATATTTAAGAACATTCTATTTGTATAGATACAATAATGCATGGTGTAATAGTATAGCTTTTGCTCTTCAGTTAGAGGAATATCTTTGTAAATCTCATACCAATCTTGCTTGATCCTATCGATTACTTCCTCACGACCAATTCTTGCAATCTCTGGATCAACTGAAGCTAAGGACAACCAAGTTGAAGCAAACTTACCAATGTTAGGTGAGTTTACTAACTTATCTACATCATCACTTAACATTTTAAGTCTTTTGATAAAGGACTTTTCTTTTAAGATCTTATCCATATTAACTTTGAAGGTCTTAGAGCATTGCACTTTCATGGCTGCACGAATGAGCTCTAGCTTATTCTTGTAGTAAAGATAAATCGTAGAGCGAGCAATCTCAAGTCTTACTGCAATATCAGAAAACTTTGTTGCTTCAAAGCCTTTTTCACAGAATATATCGTAAGCAACTTCTGCAATTTCTCGCATCTTTTGCTCACGAATTTTGTCATTTACAGGAGCCTTATTCATTGCTTAATCCTTTTAAATGAGCTTATTTTTGATCTGTTTCTTTTAGATCTTGCTTAATATGGTTGCAAGTAATGCGCATTGCATCTCTAAAGCAAAGTGTAGGTGCATCATCGCCATAGCAAAGTTGCATAACAGAGGTGCAAGTATAGGTTGCATAAAGTAAAGTTAAATAATACTTCTTATCATAGTCTGATAATGCAACATCACCGCAAACCTTCTCCCACATATCGTGAATGGTAGAGAAAACTTCTTCTTTCCAGATATTAGCAATCTCTACATTTTCAGCAGCGATCTTAATTAAGGCTAATTCAAATCTTGCAATGTTCTTATCATTGTTAACTACATTGATATTTTCAATGACCATACTTAGTCTATCTGAAAACTTAGGTAGCTTTTCAATTTCTGATACATGCAAATTTGCGCCAATGCGTCTTACATGCTCACGAATAGCAGCACGAATTACATCCATCTTGTTCTTATAGTACAAGTAGATAGTAGAGCGGGCCATCTGTCCGCGAGCAGCAATGTCACCGTAGCTTGTAGCATCGAAACCTTTTTCACAGAAGATTTCATAGGCAATTTGGGCAATCTCGTCGCCACGAGTATCTTTACGACGTACTTTTTGAGGTGTTTCTAGCATAGTCTGATATTTCCCAATTTATTATTATTGTTATTATTTGGTGCGATTTTTTATATCTTGTTATTTTATGTGCAATGTAAAGATAGTACAACATACTAACACAATAGTTTTATTTCAAAAAACGGTACCTATCACAAATTATTGTCAATAATGCTTTGAGTACAATCTCAATGCGACTTATTGCGCATTTAAAAATCAAAAAATATTGTGATTTAACTCAAAAAATTATCTTTTTTCAAAAAAAGACTTTACAAGTAGGGGCTTTTTGTAGATAATGGTTCGCGTTCTGCAGGGGCATAGTTCTAATGGTAGAACAGCGGTCTCCAAAACCGACGGTTGTGAGTTCGAGTCTTACTGCCCCTGCCA
>ONCS01000210.1 GCA_900316375.1 uncultured Succinatimonas sp.
CTACTTAATAATCTATTTGATATATTACTTACTTCAAAATAATAATTAGATTCTACACAATAAATCTGCTTATTTCAACATCTTTTTTCGATTCATCCCCTAGCTATAGAGCAAGGGGGCTTCTCTCAAATAAATGTTAAAGTGCCGTATTTAAAAAGCAATTCATGCAGATCATCAACACTTAAAGAAAATAGAGCTGATGGTGTTTTATGCGACGCTCTTAAGATGGTAGCTAAATCATTGTAGGCAGCATCGCTTAGGTATTGAGTAGGATGTGAACTTCTAGGATCATTGCCTACGAGGCGACCTGTAAGTAAGATAATCGCAAGCTCTAGATCATTTAAATACATTGCAGCAAATTCCTACAACCTTTTCAATCTGCAAATACAAATAAGGCCTTAAGCATTACAACTTGAGGCCTTTTCTAATCTAATTATGCTTGGGCTTTAGAAGCGCTCTTTTTCTTACGCACCACGCCAACCTTTTGTCTATTAAGCGGTATGACGACAAATAGCAAGAATCCAATTGGCACAATATACATACCAGGATAGAGCCACATTGAGCCACTATTTAGAATGTTACGAATTAAAAGTAAGATCAAAAAATAGAACACAAAGATAAACATTGCAGGTCCTAAACGGGCAAAGCGACCTTGGCGTGGGTTTACCATGGATAATGGCACTGCAATCATGGCTAGAATAAAGCAAGCAATAATTGGAGAGATACGCCATTGCAATTCAACTTTAGCTTTAAAATCATCAGATTTAATTAAGTCAGATGTTGGAGTTACACGCATATCAATATCACTTTGATCTTCAGTTTCCTCAAAGTTAACAGGGATATTCATTGTAGAGAACTTCACACGCTTTAACTGTGGATCAATACCTTTAGTTCTATAAGCCTGTCCTTTATCTAAAACTAACCATTGATCGCCATTTTCATCATACTTTAAGTAGCCACCAGAAGCTGCTAAAAATGAAGTTTCAAACTTTGATTCAATCATGGTCTTCATTGAGCTCACGATATAAATTTGGTTTAAATCTTTATCTTTTTTCTTGTTCTTAACTTGTTGAATATAAATGGTGTAATCACCAAGATTAGTAAACTTACCACTCTCAATTGGTAGATACTGAGGATTATTTTGGCTATTATCAGTAATTTTCTTTTGAGCAGCTGCGGCCTCTGGTTGGAAGTACAAACAATTAAAGCCACAAAAGATTGCTGAAAAGATAGAGATAATTAAGGCAATCTTCATGAAATCAAAGCCAGAAATACCAATTGATTTCATTACTACCATCTCAGAGTCTGAGGACATACGAGCAAGTGACATGATAATGCCCACAAAAAGTGTAAGTGGGATTAACAAGAAACCAAAGGTTGGCATCGAGTACCAAACCATCTCAACTACCACACCAGCTGGCAAATCACCAGATGAGGCCTGACCTAAGATCTTGATGACACTTTGACACATAAAAATTGCAAAAACCACACCAAATACGACGATTTGGTTTTTGACAATATCCTTAAATACGTATGATGTTAAGATCAAGGTTATTCCCCGTTAAAAGCGTTTACCCAAGCATAGATTAAAGAGCTAGGAGCTCGACTTGGGATCATGTTGTCATCAGCTTTAACATAGCGTAAGTCATTAAAGGCATTAAATAAATGCTCAGCGCTAATTAAAGACAACTTCTCTAAATTAAGATCACTAATTAAAGGCAGAGTATTAAGTGGCACTCTTGCCTTGTATTTTAAAAGCTCTAATACAAACTCTTGTAAGATAAGTGACTTTTTATCATCTTTCAAGGACAAAAGTAAGTTAATTGCCTGTTTAGGTGATTTTTTAAAGGAAATAGATTCAGAAATCTCTTTTACAATGTTAAAAGCGACCTCATCTAAATTCTCCTTTAAAACTTCCATCGCCCCTATTGGTGAGTTTTGCGATAAAGCTAAAGCAATGCGCGCTCTTCTATCTTCAAATCGACCTTGTAACTTATTTTGCAGATAGCTAAGACCAATCTCTAAACTTACAGCTGGCACTTGGATTTTAAAGCCACGCGATAAAATAGTAGCAGGTAAATCTTCAAAAGACTTAGTTAAAAGAATAATTAAGGTATCCTCTGGAGGCTCTTCAAAAGTTTTTAATAAAGCATTTGAGGCTGACTCGAGCATTAAGTGGGCATTTGAGACAATGCACACCTTACCATGACCAAAGACTGAGCCTTGTGAGCACCATTCAATTAAGCGTCTGACACCATCTACACGTACTGATCTAGGACCTGCTTTTTTATTTGAAGATCGGTCTAAAGTATCCGTGCCTAATGAGTTTTCAATTAAATCATTAAACTCGTGGCTAATATCAAGCTCTTCTCCGCACTCATCTACAGTTGAGGCAAGTAAGGTCACCATATCAGGATGCGAGGTATTTCCCTCAAAGAGCATGCAGGATTTACAGCAGTGGCAAACCTCGCCACTTTCATGGTTATAACATAGGTAGAGCTTAGCAATTTCTAAGGCTAAATTACCAGTACCAAGATTTGGATTTCCTGAAATAATCACTGAGTGGGCAGCACGATTTTGTACTACCGATTCTTGATAGCGGTTATATGAGGAAACAAGCCATGGCTCTAGAGAATTAGACATGTAATTCATCCAATAAAATCTTGATGTCAGAACTTACTTTTTCAAGTGCTTGCTCGCCACTTACCACCTTCACCTCATTTGGGTGCTCTTTAGCATATTCTAAATAGGTGTTGCGCACTCTTACAAAAAAGTCCATTTTAGACTGTTCAAATCTATCTAAGGCACCACGCTTTTGGGCACGATTCATACCAACAACTGGATCAATATCAATTAGGATAGTTAAATTAGGTCTAAAGTCCCCTAACACTACCTTACGGCAAGCATTGATATCATCCATATTCATGCCACGACCACCGCCTTGATAAGCGATAGTAGATAAATCATGACGGTCACAAATAACGTCAATTCCCTTTTCTAAATTAGGCTTAATTAGGGTGTTAACTAATTGAGCACGGGCTGCGTACATTAGTAGCAATTCAGCAGTGTCACATAAATTATCATCACTGCGAGGTGTTTTTAAGATCTTACGGATATCCTCAGCAATTGGGGTACCACCTGGCTCACGTACACAAATGACCTTGCGACCTTTACTTTCAAGATAGGACTTAATATATGCAATCTGAGTAGACTTACCTGAGCCCTCAGAGCCTTCTAATGTGATAAATAAACCGTGAGACATGATAAATTGTGACCTTTAGTCTTAGCTTGGTAAGACTTTATAAGTTTGATTTTTTGAAATTTATTTGAACATTATACTAAAAAACAAAGCGTGCCTTAAGACACGCCTTGCAAGAATTGAACTAGAGTTAAAAAACTTAACTTCTGCTAATCAATCTTGATGACAACTTCTGAGCCTTTTTCAGTTGATTGTGCCTTTTTAGAAGTTTTCAAAGGACTATCATCTTTCTCTTGAGCTGTAGCATTAGCTTTGCTATCGCTTGCCTTAGATTTACTCTCTTTATTAGCACTTTGAGAAGTTGTACTTAGAGTATCAGCCTTACTTTCTTGAGTGCTCTTTGCTTTATCAGCGGTGCTATCGCTCTTAGTTGAGTCCGCAGCTTTTGCCTGTGCATCAGCTTCAGCTTTAATTAAATCATCATCACTATCTTCTTCATTCTTTGAAGCATGATAGTCACGTACTCTTTTACGATAAGCAGAAACTGCCTTATTGTGTGCATCAAGATTAGTGCTAAATGAGTGTCCTGCCTTTGGAGTCACATCTTTAGCTACAAAGTATAAATACTTAGTCTTATCAGGGTGCAGTGCAGCACGAATTGACTTTTCTTGAGGCATGCAAATTGGAGTTGGTGGCAAGCCCTCACGAGTATAGGTATTATATGGGGTATCAGTTTTTAAATGAGCCTTAGTCAAACGACCTGTAAAGTTACGACTTACACCATACATTACCGCAGGATCAGTTTGTAGGCGCATTGACTTTTGCAGACGATTTTCAAAGACAGAGGCTACCATTGGGCGCTCTTCATCTAAGAAGGTCTCACGTTCAATTAATGAAGCTAGAATTAAAGCTTCATAAGGAGTTTTAATCTGAATTGACTTATCGCGCTCTTCCCACTCTTTTTTCAAGATCTTAACTTGGTTAATCATGCCACGCTTGAACATGTGGTACAAAGGATTTTCCTCATACATAGGATAGGTAGCAGGATTTACAAAACCCTCGATATTATCACGACTACCACCAACAAACTCTAAAAGCTCCTTTTGATCTGAGAAGATCTCTTCCATGAATGTTTTTTCATCTTTGATAAAGCGGTTGAACTTGTTGTCGACAATCTTGCGCTTTTTAGCCGCATTTAAGATCTTAGATAAATTAGTACCTTCAACAATAGCAAATGTAGGGTAAATCTTTTCAACTACATTGCCAGCGACCATATCTTTTAAGATATCTAAAAGACTCTTCTTACCATCAACTAGGTAATCGCCTTTTTGTACTGCAGTGTACTCTTTGTGAAAGCGCAGCCACATATGGTCAATTTGAGCTTCAATTGGGTTTGAAACAAAGGAGTCGACCACAGTTGAAGCGTTCTCGCCTTTGTTTAAAGAATAGAGTTGATGCTTATAGACAGCCGGAGCTTGTTGCAATGATCTAATACTCATATAGACCATAACTGCAAGCACGACGAAAAACAGCACCACAATTGAGGTGCAGACGATAACAAGACGCTTATACTTCTTTAGTACAAGATTCGATTCTTTAGAAAAGTTCTGAAATAACTGGCTCATAAATATGATTATAGGTCATATTTTGCGATGTGGGGCAAAATCTAGGCTAATTAACTGATAATTAGACAAATTATTTTCAAATTGTACGGATATTTTTAGGCACTAAAAAGGCGCTAGTTTGAAGTTAGCGCCTAGGTTAGGATTTTAAAAAGCCACAAAAAGGTAGTTAACTTGCCTGATTGTTGTCGCCTAAGATTTCGTTTTGGTCAAAAGCGACAGGAGTTTTAAACATCACTGCATCCTTGCGCTTATCATCAAGCATGGTATTAGCTGTATGAGTTAAGGTCTTAATCTCACGACCATTTTCAATGGTGCTTGCATAGCCTAATAAGATGTTTTGCTTAACAGCATAACCATTAGCGTAGAAGGTGTCTTCCATAGCTTTTTCAATTTCAGCACAAACACGCTCTAAATCTACAACAGTCTTGATGTTATCAACAAAGATTGAGTACTCAGCACCTAAACGGCAGATCTTGTCGTTGTAGTTTAAAATTGAGCGGATACGCTTAGTAACTTCAATTAACATCTCATCACCTGTTTTAAAGCCAAAGATGTTGTTAACCTGTTTAAAGTGTAAGAGCTCAACAATAATAAAGCCATATTCCTTGCGCTTATTGTTCTCAAGCTTCTTTTTAACAATCTCCACAAAGCCCGTGTGATTTACCGTACCAGTTAGTAAATCTACAGTCTTTACCTGAGATAGTGAGAAGATATTGCGCACAAAGAGCATGCCGAAGGTTACAGCAATTACATATAAGCTAAACATTACGACATAGAAAACTTGGAAGTAACGACTAGCAAAGTTACCTTCTTTAACTCGTATGGCTAAATCCCAACGCTGCTTACCAAAGAATAGAGATTTTTGGCGAGTAAATTGACCACGGCGTTTAAAGAGCTTGTTATCGCCCCAGATAAAGTCATTACCTGATTTGTAAACTGATGATCTAATTGCATACACAAATAGCTCATCTTCAACATTCAAGCGCACACACTCTAAGAACTTATAAAAGTCAGCACAAAGACCAATATAGCCCCAATACTTACCATCAATGTAAATAGCCTTACGGTTATATACAAGGACTTGGTGAGATCTTGGAGAGATTAAAGGTCCTTGCACGATAATGTCATTAGGATTTTCTTTAGCAAACTTGAGATAATACTGTGAGGCATTATCATTGAAATAGGTAATGTCTGAGGTGTCCTTTTTAGTGCTTGGATAAGTAACACTTATCATGTCATCACGAGCGACAACATAAGCAAACACGAAGTCAGTATTCTTACGATTGAAAAATGAGGTTAGATCACGAGGCATTAAAGTTGATTTAATAAAATCAAAATAGTCCTCGTCTTGAGAATCTGGATGCTCTTTGACAAAGTTAGCTAGCTGATTGGTGTGCTTAAAGATAATATCGTAATCTTTAACCATTTCATTTGAAAGGTTAATCATACGCTCAACGCCAATTGCGTGGTTCTTTTCATCAACCACACCGACAAAGGTGTTACTCAAATAAAGAGTAGCAAAAAAGAAGATTGCCGAGGTTAAGGCAAACACCAATAAATAGGTGATCTTTTTATAATACGTTCTAGCTATTTTAATCATATCAAGGGTTCTGGGCGTTTATTTTTAACTAAATTTAAAAATACTCACTGTATATTTTATATGATTTTCACAAAAGTTAGAAACGTTCTTATTTATAAGTAGCACTGCGATCATACTTTTATGTGTTTTGGCGAGTTTGTGCACGGTTTGCGGGATCATTTATTTAATGAGGAGTTGTTTTTCAATTTTGGTTTACAGGTTCTTTTACAGATACCAAAATGGTATTAACGGATCATTTATCGGATCTCATTTATGATCCGATAAATTCAAAATTTTGTAAAAATCACAATTTAACGTATTGTATTTATGAAAGATTTTGCAATTTTTAATTTAAATTTATCGGATCATAAATTCACTATCAAAGCTAACAGTTTAAATATCATGATTATTTATAGGATCACTTTTTTGATCCCTTAATTGTCTATTTTAGAAACAATACTAAAAAAAGGTTCAAGGTAGAATTTTGTGTGATCTAGGAGCGTGAGATCATACAAAAAGAGCCTAATGTTATAATTGAGTTGTATAGAAACAATAAAACAAAAGGCTCAAGATGAATTGTACAGATAATGCAGTTTTAACTCAATCATATAACGAAGTAAATGTGAATTTA
>ONCS01000209.1 GCA_900316375.1 uncultured Succinatimonas sp.
CTAATAATTTGACATACCTAAAAAGATTATTTTCAATCAACTAAGCTTAAGCTAAAGCACAAAGGCGCACAAGGCGCCTTTGAACACAACAACACAACAAGAATTCTAGTGAGAGTAGTTCTGAGTGAGCTTAATAATTAGGTTATGAATTGCTACTCTTACAGTTGAGCAGAGGAAGACCACAAAGATCACGCAATACAAAAATGCACCGGCGATGGCAAAGCCAATTGTCATTACTAAAGAGCTTAAGAAGGTCATGAACATATTTAGTACTGCTTTCATATGTGTATCCTCAAACTTTTTTATCTAAAAACCAAATGCAAAAGCGATCGCTACGTATATTGCAACTAAATAGGTAATTAAAGTACAAGCTAGTGGCATTTAATTTCCTTCCTAATAATATTTTCATCCCTTAACTGTCTTTTAGTATAGATCAAAAAAGATTATTAGTATTGATAATGGTTATCAGTAGATAATTATCAATTTATGAAAATTCATATAGCAATCGTTGATACAGCGTGATTTCTTGTTTTAATTTGTTATCGACAGATGATAATTGTTATTGATAATTTGTTTTTTAGAATTTGATATTGATCAAAAAGGTTGGCTTGCAAAATGAAAAAAGGGAGCCTAAGCTCCCCTCTTTTAGATATTCTAGAAAAGAATTACTTATTCTTTTCTAACCAATCTTTAGCGAAGTTAACACCCTTTTCGATGTTCTTCTCAAGCTGTGGAACAGCCTCGTCGATTAACTTCTGCTCAAACTCTGATACGCAGCCGTAATCAACAACAGTCTCCCAACCACCCTTGCCAAAGATCACATCCTGAGCAAAGAATGGTGAGTTCTTGTTACCGCCTTCAACGTAGCAGTACTCGTTAACACCAGGCTCACCCATTAAGCCCTTAACAACCTTAAGAGCAAAACGAGCACCAGCAGTTGCCATTGATAAAGTAGCAGAACCTGCACCAGCCTTAGCCTCAACCACCTCAGTACCTGCGTTTTGGATACGTGAAGTTAGAGCCTCGATGCGCTCAGCAGAGATCTGCTCGTGACCGATAACCTTAGAGATTAAAGGAATGATGGTAGTACCTGAGTGACCGCCAATTACTGGAACTAAGATACGCTGATTTGAGATGCCTAGCTCTTTAGCTAAGAAGGTCTCTGAACGTAATACGTCAAGAACTGATACACCAAATAGACGGTGCTTATCGTAAACACCCTCTGCCTTTAAAACTTCAGCAGCTAGAGGTACAGTTGAGTTAACTGGGTTGGTAATAATGCAGATGCATGCCTTAGGGCAGGTCTTTGCAATGTTACGAACTAGATTTGCAATAATGCCTGCATTGATGTTGAATAGATCATCACGAGTCATACCTGGCTTACGTGCAACACCTGCTGGAATTACAACAACGTCTGCGCCTTCTAGAGCTTTTGTTAGGTCATCACCAGTGTAACCATCGATCTCAACGTCTGTTGGGATGTGGCTTAAATCGCATGCTACACCAGGGGTAAATGGTGCTACATCGTATAGGCTTAGCTTTGAGCCAGCTGGTAAGTTATTCTTTAAAATCATTGATAAAGGCTGGCCGATACCGCCTGCTGCACCTAAAACTGCAACTTTCATTTGTTACTCCTAACAATTTTTACTTTTGTATCAAAGAGCTTATAAAATCGTTTCTGCTCTTTTATACCCAAAAAGCAAGCGATTACATCGCTTATGCATTAAGCAATAGTATACAACTTGTAGCATATTTAAAAAACAAAAAAGCAGAGTTATTTTATCAACTCTGCTCTTTGTATCTAGATTTGTAGACTAGTTCAAAACTTTCAAAAACTACTTAAAAATCTTAGATCTAGTCTTAACAAATGGCTTTTCTACTTAGAAAAATCAAGTAGTGAGTAGATGGTGCTCTCTTTACCATCTAAGCACTTAGTGTTTTCAAAGTACTCTTCAACTTTTGGAAGTCTGCCAAGTTTAGCTGTAACTGCTGCAAGCTCTGCACTACCAAGGAACACATTTGCACCATTACCTAAACGGTTAGGGAAGTTACGTGTTGAGGTAGAAATTACAGTTGCATTGTCAGCAACACGAGCTTGGTTACCCATACATAGAGAGCAACCAGGGATCTCTAAACGAGCACCAGCTTTACCTAAAATTGAGAATAAGCCTTCATTTGATAACTCTTCTCTATCCATACGAGTAGGAGGAGTCATCCATAGTCTTACCTTAGCCTCGCCCTTTAGATCTTTTAAGATCTCAGCTGCAGCTCTATAGTGACCGATATTAGTCATGCAAGAACCAACGAATACTTCATCAATCTTAGTATCAGCAACTTCTGATAGTAGACGAGCATCATCAGGATCGTTTGGAGCGCATAAGATAGGCTCTTTAATATCCTCACAGTTAATCTCAAGCACGGCTGCATATGAGCAGTTAGCGTCAGCTTCGATAAGCTCTGGATTATCAAGCCACTTTTGCATTGCATCAGCACGGTTTAATAGAGCTTGTTTAGTCTCATAACCATCTTGCGCCATCTTACGTAGAAGTGCGATATTTGACTTTAAGTAAGCTGCTACTGATTCTTTTGATAGCTTGATAGCACAAGCTGCAGCAGAGCGCTCAGCTGAAGCGTCAGCTAGCTCAAAAGCATGCTCTACAGATAGATCTTCAAGACCTTCAATTTCGATGATCTTGCCTGAGAATACATTCTTCTTACCTTTCTTCTCAACGGTTAATAAGCCCTTTTGAATTGCAAAGTAAGGAATTGCGTGGACTAAATCACGTAGGGTAATACCAGGACGGCGCTTACCAGTGAATTTAACAAGTACAGATTCAGGCATATCTAAAGGCATAATGCCAGTTGCTGCAGCAAAGGCAACTAAGCCAGAGCCTGCTGCAAATGAAATACCTAAAGGCATACGAGTATGAGAGTCACCACCGGTACCTACAGTATCAGGTAGACACATTCTATTTAGCCATGAGTGGATAACACCATCACCTGGGTGTAGTGCTACACCGCCACGATCTTGAATAAACTTAGGTAGAGTGTGGTGAGTTTTAACATCAACAGGCTTTGGATAAGCAGCAGTATGGCAGAAAGACTGCATAACCATAGGAGATGTGAACTTTAGACATGCTAAATCAATTAACTCATCGCGGGTCATAGGACCAGTAGTATCCTGTGAACCTACTGTGGTAATTACAGGCTGGCAATATTGACCTGGGCGAACACCTTCTAGGCCACAAGCTTTACCTACAATCTTTTGCGCACGAGTAAAGCCACCTTCTGCCTTAACGTCTGGTGCTTTAGCAAACTTATCACTCTCGCCTAAACCTAGGTACTTACGAGCTTTAGAGGTTAAATCCTTACCGATAATTAGAGGAATACGACCACCTGCTCTTACCTCATCTAATAAGGTATTAGTCTTTAGAGCAAATTTAGTAACAACCTCACCTGTTGCCTTATCAGTAATAGTGCCATTGTAAACATCAACATCTACTACTTGGCCTGATGATAATTTTGAAACATCAGCTTCAATTGGAAGTGCGCCAGAGTCTTCTAAGGTATTGTAGAAAATAGGAGCAATCTTACCGCCTACTACTACGCCACCTGCGCGCTTGTTAGGTACACCTTCGATATCATGACCGATGTGCCAGATAAGTGAGTTAGCAGCTGATTTACGTGATGAACCAGTACCTACAACATCACCTACGAATAGTAATGGATTGCCTTGAGACTTTAACTTCTCAATAGTTGAGATAGGGCCTTTTACACCTTCAACATCAGCTTTTAGATCATCACGGCTGATCTTGTACATAGCTAAAGCATGTAGTGGGATATCAGGACGAGACCAAGCATCAGGAGCAGGTGAGAAATCATCAGTGTTAGTCTCACCTGCTACTTTAAATACAGTGAAAGTAGCACTCTTTGGGAATTCTTGTTTTTTAGTAAACCAAGTTGCATCTGCCCACTTTTGAATTAAAGACTTAGCATTAGTATTGCCTTTGTCTGCTAAAGTTGCTACATCATCAAAAGCGTTGTAGATTAAAAGAGTTTGCTCTAAAGCATCTTCTGCGTCAGCGCAAAGCTCTTTATCAGAAAGTAAATCAACTAAGTAGCCTACGTTAAAGCCACCTTTCATGTTGCCAAGTAAAGCTACAGCTAATTTCTTGTCAACAATTGGGCTTACTTCTTTGCCTTTTGCAATAGAGTATAGGAAATCTGCTTTTACTTTTGAAGACTCATCAACGCCTGGGTTAATTCTGTCTTTTAGTAAGTGTAGTAGGGTATCCTCAGAGCCTACTGGAGGATTTTTAAGAAGAGAGCATAACTCTTTAACAAACTCGGCATTTAAAGCTAGAGGCTGTACCCCTAATTTCTCACGCTCTTTAGCCTGCTCAAAGTAAGTTGTAAGATAGTTAGCCATGGTTTAGGTACACCTCGATATTTTTATATTTAAGTTTTAACGAATTTGGCTCCAATCAAAATACTGACCAGGATCAGTCTTTCTTCCAGGAGCTACTTCATTGTGACCTGCGATATTATTGCCGATCATAGGATAAGCTTTTTTCAAAAGTGAGATCACTTCTTTTAAGCTCTTATACTGTTCATTAGTGTATGCACAATCGTCGCTTCCTTCAAGCTCAATGCCAATTGAGTAGTCATTGCACTCTTTATGACCATTGTAAGAACTGCGTCCAGCGTGCCATGCACGGTCAAGAAATGAGACATATTGAGTTATCAAACCGGTGCGTTTGATAAAAAGGTGCGTACTCACCTCTAATGGTGCAACATCTTTAAAATAAGGATGTGCATTAGGATCTAAGGTACCTGTAAAGATGTCATCGACATATGGAGTACCAAAGGTTTTAGGAGGAAGTGCGATACAGTGAATAACGATTAGAGAAATTTCGGTGCCACTTGGGCGAGCACCGAAACGCTTGACGGGCACTTGACGTACCCCTTCAAGCCAGCCTGATTTAATTTCAAGCACAAATTATCCTAGAAAGCAGCTAGTGCTCTTTTTGAATCAAGGAAGTTGATTGCCTCTGCTACCTTTTGCTCTTCATTGTTAAACTCAATGATCTGGTAGTTAGCGCTATCTGATAAGAATGCACGTAGTAGACGGTTATTTAGATCATGACCTGTCTTATATGCTTTGAAATTGCCTAAAATGCTGTGGCCATCCATGTAAAGATCGCCAATTGCATCTAATAACTTATGTTTTACAAACTCGTCTTCATAGCGTAAGCCCTCAGGGTTGATTACTCTATGATCATCTAACACTACTGCATTTTCTAAAGAGCCACCTAGAGCTAGATTATGTGAATGCATAAACTCAACATCACGCATAAAGCAGAAGGTACGAGCACGAGATACGTCGTGAGCAAAAGCTTCGCCAGTAAAGTTCATAGCAAAGTGTTGCTTTTCTTTATCCATTGCAGGATGATTAAAGTCGATTTGTAAATCTAAGTGAAAACCACTTTCAGATGGGGTTAATTCAGCCCACTTGCCTTCATTTTCAACGCGTACTTTACGAACTACACGTAAAAACTTCTTAGACTCTGATAATTCTTTAATACCAGTTGAACCGAATAAGTAGATAAATGGCTGAGCAGAACCATCCATTACAGGAAGCTCTGGAGCATTTACATCGATATATAGGTTATCAATGCCTAATGCTGATAAAGCAGCAGTTAAGTGCTCAACGGTTGAAATGCGAACGCCTTGCTCATTTACTAAAGCTGTACATAACTGAGTATCGCGAACGCTATCAGCTGAACATTTGATAGTAACTGAAGGATTTAGATCAACACGTGTATATACAAGACCAGTGTTTGCAGGAGCTGGACGGAAACTTACTTGAACCTTAGCACCTGAATGTAAACCGATACCGGTTAAAGAAACTGCTTTTGCAATTGTGCGCTGCTTAATCATGAAAAATATACCTCACGCCACTTTGGTGCAATTATAATACTTTTTCGTTAAAACTTCTAAAAATTTATAAGTTGCTCACAAAAATTTAATTTTTGTATTTTTAATTTTCTGTGCTGTAGTGAATGGTAGTCGTCTATTCTTAGCTTTAAATTAGCAAACGCGACTTTAGTTGAATTGATTTGCAGTGAATTATATACAAAATTAGCCTTAATTGCTCTAAAAAATTAAGGCTATTATTGAGAATTTATCTTGAAACTTCCATAAAACCAACTTTTACTTGTTTTGAGAAGAAGGCACAACTGTAGCAATAGATAGTCTTAAGTTCAAACCTTTCTTTTAAAAGGCCTTGAGCATATTTCTTTTGCTTAATTTGCTCTAAACCTAAAGATACAGCTTTATCAAGATTTACCTCTGTTTGAGCTTTTTTAACTTCAATCAAGATACCAATTCCATTACTTTTATCTATATCTCTTTGGCAAAAGCAAATATCACAGCTTTCAATACTTAAACTATCGTTATAGTCATAATAGTATTCATTTATATCAAGGGATCCGCTTAGACACTCACTTACAAATAAGTGGTAATAGCAGTCTTGACTGCTATTTTTTGTAAATCCAAAGAAGCTAGAATATTTATGTAGCAAAAATCCTATGTTATATTCCACACTCTCTATGTCATTGTTGTATAGACCATCAATTAGGCTTTTAGTGATATAAGCAAAATTATCATTTGACTTGCTTATATACCACTTAGCAAGATCACTAATGCACTCATATGCGCATTTATTTGAAATTTTAACCTTTGAGCTTAGTGACTTATTATATGGCTCATCCAAGGTTAAATATCCAGCATGGAGTAATAGAGTCCAGAAGAAATTTGGATTTTTAACTGTTGCAAAATCATTGTAGCTAAGATCGTCTTGAACATCCGCGTCTATTACCTCATGATTTAGTAGTTGTCCGATTTCATTTTCATAAACATGAGGATATGCACTGAAGATCTTATCAATACTTCTAATACTACCAGTTTCATTCCAATAGTATCTTGGAGTAGAACTTGGATTTCTTTTGTAATCTAGAACGAAACTTACAATATCCCATGGGCAGTAAAGAACATTGCTACCTATCTGAAAGCCTTGATACCATTCTTTGCAAATAGGCTTTAATCTATCAAAACCATAGTAAGAGAGCATGGCATCAAGTTCATCTTGAGTAAATCCAAAGGTTTTATCAAATTCACAACTTGTTACTGAGTGGAGATCAAAGTTATAAGCATCATCTTTAAATATGTCTATTGCTACATTTAAACATCCAACCATTACAACTTTACTAACACATCTGCACTCACTTAAGATACCTCCTAAAAGTGAGCAGTACTTATCTTTAAAGTCTTGATAATAATCTTTATTACAAACCTTCAAAAGAGGTACATCATATTCGTCAATCAGGACAATTGGCTTTACTTTGGAGTACTTGAATACCAACTCACAAAGATCTTCTAAACACCATGGCAAATAAACACTAAAATTAGGATTTTTGTCAGGACATCTAATAAGATTTAAAAGTTCTCGATCTTCTGGTGTAAGAGGCAAATCTTCTAAAAAGCTTAAACTACTGGCAACATCACCAATTACAAACGATAACGTGTAGACTGAGCTTTCATATGAGTCAAGAGAATAAGCATTTGCTAAGCTTAGAGAGATGACCGGAAATTTGCCCATATACTTTTTGCAAAAGTCTTTATTCTCGTTAATTTTCAAACCACTAAAGAGCTTTTCTTGAAAAGATGTATTTGTAGGATCGTGGTAGTTCATTTCAAAGAAAGCTTTAAGGGTAGATAAGAATAAGGACTTACCAAATCGTCTTGGCCTTGTAAAAACATGAACTTTAGGAAATGGCTCCTCAAACAGCTTAGCAATAAACTCGGTCTTATCCACGTAATAGCCATTGAATGTACGAATTTCAGCAAAGTTTTGGTTACCTTTTGAAATTCCTTTCAATTTCGTCATGCAATATCCCCCAAAAGTTTCTACACTAAGTTTAGATGAAGAGCACTAAGATTGCATTCTAAGAGCAGAAGAAAATTTTAAATAATTGAGCCATTAGAAAAAATAAAAGCCCGCACCTTTGTGCGAGCTTTTCTTATTAAGTGGCACCTTTTAGATAGTCGGTGCGAACTTAAAAATCTTATTCAGACTTTGAACGTAGGATTGGAGGTAAATCCCACATGCTGTCCTTGTTGTCCTCAGCAGGGCTCTTACCAAAATCACCAATTGATACTTCGGTAATTTCCTGAGTTGCTCTAAATGAAGGCTCAGCAGGAGCAGAATTAGTAGTAAAGCTATTGCCACGGAATGGACTATTGTTAGTCTCTTGAGTGTTTAAGCTTGCTGGCTGATTTTGGATATTTGGCTGTACACGTGGAGCATACTGAGGCTGACGTGGAGCACCATATCTCATATCCATGCCACTTACTGCTGCACCGCGGTTAACATTCTTAATCTCTTCTTGAGCCATGTTACGAGGTAAGTTTGCATCAGTTGCACTAATACCAGTAATTAAGATGGTAATAGCAACTTGATCTTCTTTAATGTTGTCATCAAAGTATAGACCGAACTTGCAATCTGCCTCTTCATCAGCGTAAGACTGAATTGCGTTACATACCTCTTCCCACTTAGTGATTGGGAAGTTAGGATTTACACGAACATTAGCAAGTAAACCTGCTGCTGACTTAATATCAACTTGCTCGATTAGAGGTGAGTGGATTGCACGATCAACAGCATCCTCAACGAAGTTTGCACCCTCGCCGATACCATTACCAATCATTGCATGACCACGACCACGCATTACGGTTACAACGTCAGCGAAGTCTAGGTTAATAAAGCCAGGAGCGGTAATTGCTTCGGTAATGCCCTTAACTGCATTTAGAAGAACATCATTTGCAGCCTTGAAAGCATTAACGATTGAAATGTTTGCGCCTAAATTCTTTAGAAGCTTATCGTTATCAACAACGATTAGAGAGTCAACATGCTTTGATAGCTCGGTAATACCTGACTCGGCATTAACCATGTGACGCTTACCTTCAAACTTGAAAGGCTTAGTTACAACAGCAACGGTTAAAGCGCCAGTCTCTTTAGCGATCTCTGCGATGATAGGAGCAGCACCAGTACCGGTACCACCACCCATACCAGCGGTAATAAATACCATGTCAGAGCCTTGGATTAACTTCTTAATGTCTTCCTTGCTCTCTTCAGCTGCCTTGCGACCTTTGTTAGGATCACAACCTGCACCTAAACCATTTGTTAACTTAACACCAATCTGAACCTTTAATGGAGAGGTTGACTTAGAAAGTGCTTGAGAGTCAGTGTTTACAGCAATGAACTCAACACCTTTAATACTCTCGTTGATCATATTCTGTAGTGAGTTACCACCACCGCCACCGATGCCTAGTACTCTAATCACACATGATCCTGATGGAGTAATAGTGTTTCCATCATTAGAATTTGCTACAGACTCAACACGAAAATCGCTCATTTTTTAACTCTCTGAAAAAACTTTTCTAAATCATACCAAATATTAAGGCAAATATGCGCAAAATATACAACAAATTTATAGTAAAACGCAAAAGCAAGCGCTAAAAATAAGGATTTGCGCACAGTTTTTTGTGTCTAACTTGTTATTGTATCTTAATTTATTTTGCTTAGATCTAAATTAGTGCCTTTTTCAAAAATTTTCTAATTATTTTACTTCGCGGTTATACCAATCGACAAATTTAGCCCACATAGTTCTTGGCTCTTCACTAGCTGTTACACTCTGACCTGTATACTCATGTAAAGTATCAAAGCAAGCAGCTCTCATTAAACCAATCACCACGGCTTTATCTGGGTTTGCAATTACTTTAGGATCACAAGCATCCTCAAAAATTGCAACTCCACTTGGCACACCTAGTCTTACCTTTGGTGTACAAGTCAAGAAATCATAAGCTGGGTTTTGCTTGAATAATTCAATTCTTTCAATTAAAACTCTATCAATACCAGGAAGATTAGCAAGACCACCAGTTAAGACAAAGCCACCGCCTATCTCTAAGCTCTTATATGACTGCTTACCAATGGTGTTGATACGCTCTAAGAACCTATCAAACATCATAATTAAGCTTTGCTGAATTACATAAGCTAATGCGCCATACTGAATTTCTTTACTATCTCCATTTTGAGCATTACCTTGAATAGTAATAGGAGATACTAAATCCTGTGGATTTAGGTAATCAGGGCTTGCTACACCGCAGTGGATCTTAAGGTTCTCAGCATCTTCAATAGGTAATGAGAACTCTTTAGCGATATTACGGGTAATATAGCTACCACCGCCATTGATACCAAATGAAATTAACTGGCTATCCCCTTCAAATACGGTTACAGAAGAAGTTGAATCACCTAAATCAATTTGGACTACACCAATATCACGCTCACCACTTGATAACACCGCAGCAGAGGCAGCATTACCTACGTAAACTACAGAGTTTACACGGATATTAGGAGAAGTCATGCAAATAGCTTTATCTACATTTTTCTTGTACATGTAGTTACAGCCGATAACATGCACATTAACATCAAGTCTTCTTGCGTAAATGCCAATAGGGTTTTCAATACGCTCAGCACTTTCAGTTTGATACTTCTTAGGATGAGCATGAATAATGTCATAATCAGTAGTATTAAACTTTACACCTGCAATTGCATTTTTAATGGCCTGATTTCTATCGTTAATAGTTACAGTGCCTGAGGCTACAGTGTAAGTACCTTGTTGGTTTTCTGCCTGAATTAACCAACCAGGAACTTCAGTTACGACGTCTTTAACTACACAATTAAACTTATTTTGAAAGTCTTGCACAATTAAAGCGATGTTATTTGCTACCTGTTGCATATCTGAGATACAACCTTGAGCAATACCAACGCTAGGACGCTCTAAATAGCCTTTGAGCTTAATTTGCTTAGAGCTATCAACGTAACCTGCGGCCATTCTTAATTTAGAAGTGCCAATATCTAAAGCGTAGATTAGTCTCTCACTTTCATTGCGTGGAGTGGTGATATTATTTTTCTTCTTCATATATGTTTGAAGTATCCAAAATTATAATTATTTTTTATCTACGACAGTACTTGGCTGTCTTTTACCTACAGCAAAGCCTACATCGTATCTTAAATCGACATATTCAACTTCATCAATACTCAATCCAGAGTGACGAAAGCTTCTAATAAATCTTTTTAAATTCTCAAGAGCTTGCATGGGCTCACGGCCTAGAATAAGCTTAGTGCCATTATCTAAAGTCATGTTATAGCAGCGTACCTCATCTAAATATAACGCTACCATTTGATATGGAGTTTCGTTCATTGCTCTGATGAACATCACCGCACTATCATAAACCTCACTGCACAGATTATCCCTAAATGCGCCAAGTTTTACTAATGGTTGATTAAATTGTGACAGATCTGGATAAAAAACACTCTTTGACTTCGCATCATAGAGTCCATCTTCATTCCAGTAGGCTGCTGGAACATGCTCGATAATTGATAAAATCAAAGTATCAGGCATCTTTTTCTTAATCGCAACTTGAGCTACCCATGGATCTTTTTGTAACTCTTCTTTTAAAACATTTAGATCAAGATTAGCAATATTCTGCCCTGCACACACTCTACCTGTAACATCAGCAATTTTCTTTTTGCTAAGCTGCCTAAACACGCCATCAATTTTTACAGCGCGCACTGGGAGTGCATCATCTTTAGATAAAGTGTGATTTAAAAAGATATCGCCTTTTACAAGCACGCACACTAAAGCTAGCAAGAAGAGTATTCCTGCTAGGATATAGCCTTGAGAGTGCTTGTGCTTTGCCATCTAATTAAAACCTAATCTAAAGTACGTCTGTCTTTACTAAATCTTGATTAAACTTTTTTATTAAACCTTTTCAAACAAGGTTGATAAGTTACGGGCAACCTGAACTACGTTACCTGCACCTTGGGTTAGAACTAAGCTATTATCATCTACTAAGTTTTCAAGTAGCTCTGGAACCTCATTTACAGTTTGGGCAAAGTGAGGCTCAAGTTTACCTTTAAGTCTAATTGACATACATAGATGGCGACCATCAGCACCTGCAATAGGAGCCTCACCTGCTGGGTATACATCAACTAAAATTAGCTTATCAACTTCTTGTAATACTCTTACAAAATCTTCATAGCAATCACGGGTACGAGTGTAACGGTGTGGTTGGAAGACCATCACTAGCTCTTTATCAGGATATGCCTGACGAGCTGCTTTAATAGTAGCCTCAACTTCAGTTGGATGGTGACCATAATCATCAACTAAGGTTAAGCGATTGCCTTTTTTAGTCTTAAACTCACCATAGTTTTGGAAGCGACGACCTACACCTTTAAAGTTCTTTAAAGCATCAATAATAGTTGCCTCATCAATACCTTCTTCAAGAGCTACGGCAATGGCAGCTGCGGCATTTTTAGCCATGTGAAGACCAGGTATTGGCAACTCAATTTTCATAGGAGCTGCGTCACGTCTTACTAAAGTAAACTTACACTGTGGGCCAGTTTCTGCAAAATCAGTTACTCTAAAATCAGCCTCTTCACTTGTACCATAGGTAACTACGGTACGACCAATTTGTGGGATGATATCTTTTACATTTGGATCATCAACACAAACTACAGCTACACCATAGAATGGGAGGTTGTGTAAAAACTCGACAAAGGTCTTTTTAAGATTGTTAAAATCGCCACCATAAGTATCTAGGTGGTCTGGTTCAATATTAGTTACTACAGTCATCATTGGCTGTAAGTGTAAAAATGAAGCATCAGACTCATCAGCTTCGGCAATTAAGTAACGACCAGTACCTAAACGAGCGTTAGTGCCTGCACTATTTAACAAGCCACCAATCACAAAGGTAGGATCTAATTTTGCTGCAGCATAGATAGATGCAATTAAACTTGTAGTAGTGGTCTTACCATGAGTACCAGAGATAGCAATACCATAGCGATAGCGCATCAATTCACCTAGCATCTCAGCACGGCGTACTACAGGAATATGTAAACGTCTTGCTTCATCCACCTCAGGGTTGCCTTGATGAATAGCAGATGATACAACAACTACGCTAGCACCATTTACATTTGATTCATTGTGGCCAATAAAGACAGTAATACCTAAGCTTTCTAGACGCTCAGTTACCTTTGATTTGGCAATATCAGAGCCAGATACAGCATAACCTTCGTTACGTAAAACCTCTGCAATACCGCACATGCCGGCACCACCAATACCTACGAAGTGAATACGCTTAACTTTGTGCATCAAAGGCACGTTTGAATTGAAATTTGAATTAACCATTTTTTGATATTTATGTTTTTAAAACTTGTAACTTATTTGCTAATTAACTAATGACTCTAAGATCTCAACTACTCTATCGGTTGCATTGACAATTGAGCACTTGTAAGAGTTATCTGACATTTGTTGTAATTTATCTTTTTTATTTACCAAATCATCAACTAAATTGAATAGTTTATCCTCATCAAGTTCACTTTGCTTGCAAACGATGGCTGCACCATTATTTTGCATTACCATGGCATTTTTAGTTTGATGATCATCAACTGCTGTAGGTAGTGGTACAAAAATAGCAGGAAGTCTAGCACAGCTAACTTCAGCTACAGTTAATGCACCTGCTCTACAAATCATTAAATCAGTATCTTTATATAAAGCGTCCATGTCATCGATAAAGTCACAGACTTCTACATCAAAGATAGCTCCATCATATAAAGGCTTTACCTTTTCACTATTGCCCTTACCGCATTGATGAACCACTTTAATTTGTGGAATATTAAACTTAGTTAAAGCTTTAGGCACTAGATTATTTAAAGCTTGAGCACCAAGAGATCCACCTACAATTGCAATATTGATAACAGGTTTATCGTAGCAGCGCTCAATACTATTTAAAGCAATAATGCTCTCACGAACAGGATTACCTACAACTGTAACCTTATCGCCTTTAAAGGCACCAGGGAAACCTAACATCACACGAGATGCTATCTTAAATAAAAGCTTATTAGTCATACCCGCAGCTGCATTTTGCTCATGCAATACAACAGGAATTCCAGATAAGAAAGCAGCAGCGCCACCAGGACCTGAGGCATAACCGCCCATGCCTAAAACTACATCTGGCTTGAACTCTTGTATTACCTTGCGGGCTTGCATGATAGCTTTTACTATCATGAACGGTGCTTTTAATAAGGTTTTAAGACCATTGCGACGTACACCTTTGACATCAATATATTTGATGTCAAAACCATACTTAGGTACTAATTGCTCTTCCATACGGCCACGAGTACCTAGCCATAAAATCTCAACACCTTGTTTTTCTAGAGCTTTAGCAATTGCAAGAGCTGGGAAGACATGACCACCAGTACCACCTGCCATCACTAAAACTTTTTTTAAATTACTCATCTCGTCTATCTTTAATTATATTGTTACGCCACTCATAGTCGATTCTCAGTAAAATCGCGATAGCACTACATGTCACCATCAAAGACGATCCACCATAACTAATAAGAGGCAAAGTTAAACCTTTAGTTGGCATACCGCCACTTGCAGCGGTAATGTTAATTAAAGTTTGCAGTAAGAACCACGCACCGATGCCTACACAAACATAGCCTTGGAAAATGGCATCAACTTTTAAAATTCTAATGCCAATGGCTAAGGCTTTATAAATAATAAAAAGCTCTAATAAAATCAGCACGCACATGCCGATAAAGCCAAATTCCTCACCAATAATGGAGGTAATAAAGTCAGTGTGAGCTTCAGGGAGGTAACCTTGCTTTAACATGGAGTTACCTAAACCTTCACCTTTTAAACCACCACGACCAAAGGCCATTAAAGACTGAATTAACTGATAGCCACTGCCAAATGGATCAGCCCATGGATCACGGAAAGTACTAATGCGGCGCATACGATAGGCTGACATGGCAATGGCAAAGATGCCTGCAAAGCCTAAAGGGATAAACACCGACAAGAACTTTAAAAAGCCTGCACCTGCTACCCAAATAATCGCCATAGTGATAACTGAAATTACCACAAAAGAACCGAAGTCTGGCTGTGACATTAAAAGGCAGAGGATCACAAAGAGGAAAGCAAAAGGCTTAAAAAATCCTAAATAAGTCGTACTAATTGACAAAATTCGCTTTGATACGTAGCCACCGAAGTACAAGATCCAAAAGAGCTTTAAAAACTCAGCTGGCTGCACATTCATAATACCTAAGGATAGCCAGCGTTTAGCACCGTTGATCTCACGACCTATGGCTAATACCGCAACTAGCATGAGGGATACTACAAATAAGGCAATAATCGAGCGATTTTTCCAAAAAGAGCTTCTAATTGAAAGGCAAATCAAGCCACATACCAAAGACATGCCAATAGACATGCCATGCTTTTTAGCCTGATACCATGCATCTCCATATTTAATGGTAGATTCCATGATTGAAGCTGAAGTTACAGCTATAAAACCAATGCACAATAAGATAACTGAGACTATCAAAATCCACTTATCAATGCCTTGTTTTTGTTCCATAGCTGTCTACCTTACCTTTGCTAACTTCTATATCAAAACTACTAAAAACTAATTACTCAGTGAGCTTTGATACTAATTCAACAAAGATCCGACCTCTATCTTCAAAGCCTTTGAATTGATCAAATGAGGCACAAGCAGGAGAGAGTAAAATTGCTTGACCTGCTTTGGCAATTTCATAGGCCTTATTTAAGCCCTCTTCCATGGTCTCAACATTTTCACAGACAGTATCAGATAAATCTAAGATCTTCTGTTTATCCTTACCAAAGCAGTAAACCTTGGTTACCTCAGTGCCTAGGTACTTCTTTAAAGGAGTAAAATCTTGACCTTTGCCAAGCCCACCTGCTAGTAAGATAATACCGTCTTTGTGTAAATCACGAAGACCATCTAAAGCAGCCTCTGTTGAAGCAACATTAGTTGCCTTTGAATCGTTATAGAAACTTACGTCTTTTAACTTCTTAACAAGCTGACAGCGGTGCTGAAGACCTGCAAAGTTCTTTAAAGCTTTAACCTGAGCATGACGATCAATTCCTACAGCATCAGCTAAAGCCATACAAGCTAAAGCATTTAAGTGATTGTGCTCACCGTAAATTCTAAGCTCACGAGTATCAATTACTCTCTTACCATCTACAGTTAAAAATACGGTATAGCCAGTCTTCTCTAAACCATATTCTTTGCTATCACGGCCAAATGACTTAATTTTATGATTCTTTAAGTCATCAGCATGTGGGTAGGTTGCCTTGTCATCGCGGTTTACCACAGCTGTTTTGCAGTGAGCATAAATGCGACGCTTTGCCTCAGCATACTCTTCAATGGAGCCATGGTATCTATCTAAGTGATCTTCAGATACATTTAAGATAGTGCCAGCATCTAACTTTAATGACTTAGTAGTCTCTAACTCAAAGCTTGATAACTCTAAAACATAAAGTTCAACATCATCAGATAAGATGTCAAATACAGGTACACCGATATTAGCGCCAAC
>ONCS01000207.1 GCA_900316375.1 uncultured Succinatimonas sp.
CACCTCTAGATGAAGATAGGTCTTAAGTAGCAATATTTAAGGTCTGATCTTCGAAGCCTCTCCCTTTAGGGAGAGGTTATTCACACTTAGTAGGTGATTCTATCATGTGCTATGAGGTAACCTCATCTATTGATACTTACAAGCCAGATGTGATTATCGTTAATGCCTGTGGTGCCACCTTATTACGAGGGAACCTCAGAAGATCTTGATGGATGTTGAGGATGTACAAAAGCTGCGTTTGTATACTGATAAGCCAATTATAGCAAGCTGCATGGATGCTGTAAGTCATGCTACAGTCTCAAGAGATGAGCTTAAGGCTTTGAATTTGCCAAATCTTTTAGTACCTAATGATGGTGAAACCTTAGAGTTTTAGCTTTAGAAACGACTTTAACATTGGCAAATAGATAAAATTAAGGCAGGGGAGATCCTGCCTTAACTGCCCTAATTTTGCTACTTTTTATGTTACTAGTTTAGATTAGGGATTTTGAAAAAGGCAGAGATCAGAAACTCTGCCTTAATTTATTCTAAAAGTTCACCCATAACTTGTTCTTCAGCTCTTAAAGTTTCTTTAATATCTTTCACTTCCTCAGCAAATTCAAAATCATCTAGCTTATTAGCTTTAGCATTGTAAGGTTCAGCTTCAGGTAAAGGTATATCAAGACTTTGTAGTAAATTAAGTCGCTTACCTGTTATTGGACCGTAGTAAGCACCAAGCTTAAAAACAGTTTGCTCAATACGATTAAGCTCTCTAATCATTTCTCTATCGCATGATGCAGGGATTTTATGTCCCATAAACTTACACTTTTCAATGTATGCTCTAAACATAGATGCAATTGATGTAGCAAGGAATGTAACAAAGGTTTTGCCGTGTGCTGCGTCATGGTTGCTAGAGTAGTGTCTTCTACCGCCTGCATCTTGTTTAAAGATCTTAAAGCACTCTTCAACGGTATTTCTCTCACGATAAGCTCTATCAGCTTCCATAGCATCAGAAACATCATCGCTTACAAGTATTCTAATGCCGTTAGTAATAAGAATTTCAGCTTGAGCTTGATTATTTATGCGATAGCTTTTGTTACCTAGTTCATCTTCATCAGTAATAATGAATTTGTCCTTTAACTTAATTTCTTCAGAGGTAAGCTCTAAACCACTGTTGACCTTAGAAAGAAGCGTTGCTAAATAGGTAATATCGCGCATATCTTGTTCATGTTTAATATCAGTATTGAGATATATATGCACATACATAGGCTTACGCTCATGAGGAACTCTTTTTTCGCAGTTAGTAGCGTAATTTACAGGGTAACTCCAAGTAACTACCGAGGTATATACGTAACTGTTAATTTCAGGCTTATAGTTTTCGGTATTAGTAAGTGTTGAATAAACAGATGAAATATAGTGCTTACAAACGGTAAGGCCGGTCTTTAAGTTCAATAAGAACCTAATATCAGATTGAAAGAATCTGTGTATATTACAGATACTACTGTAACCTCTGTCAGAGACAATAATGGCTTTACGATTAAGGCCTAAACGTAAAAACTCTTTTAAAACAAATGAAACTGTTGATACATCAGGAATATCGCCATCATAGTTTTTGTAATAAACAGGCATGAATCTGCTTTGGTCAACTAAAAACAACACATTGTCTTGTTTTAAGTTGTCATGATCTTTATTAAATCCTCTATGAGCTAGTGGCAGATATTTGCTGTAAGTACTGATAGAAGTGGAATCTAAGGCATAGTAGATATTTTCCTTCTTATCAGATTTTTCCTCTTCATCTTGAACTAGATTACTTAAGGTAAGGATAAATCTGTTAATTTCATCTTCGGTAATGCTTTGGAATAATCTAGTAATACTGAACTTTCCGCCCCAAGGAAGTCTAGTCTTTTGAGAAAAGTTATAATAGTCATACATCACGCCACTTTGTTCTAAGTACATGTAGTAGGCTATGCTTAGTAGTTTCTTATCACGGTAGTACTTACTGAATGTTCTATGTAAGGCAATGGCAAAAGGAGATCCTGCAATGATATTATCAAACACCCAAGTAGCTCCAGCATTAAGTCTTTTAAGAGTAGTAGCTTGAGTTAATGTAATTAAAGGATCAGCCGGTTTATAGTCAATCTTGTACTTCTTTAATTTACCTTTTTTAGCCTTTTCATCAACAATTCTAAAAGCATCGAACTGTTCTAGATCTTGATGCTCTTTTAAAAACTCATCAGTCCAATTGATAAGTCCAGTAGGCCCACCAATGATTTTACCAACGGTTTTAGTAGAGCCTTTAATAGGCACACACTTACCGTCAATCCATTCATTCTTAAAAGTACAAATATGATAGTTCTTACCGCTTAAAACAGCTTTTAAAGGAGGTAGAACAGGCTTTTCAATCACTGCCATATGCGTCACCATAGTAACATAAATTATGTTACTAGTATAACACATAAAAATAAAGGAAAACAGCATTGTTAAGCCATTTTCCTTATTTTTTTATTTTGCTATGTTACTAGATCAGCAAAATTAGGGTAACTGTAAATGAAAGGTAATTATCTTACTTGCATCAAAGGAGAGTTTTCTACCTTGGTATTTGATGCAACTGAGTTGTCGTTTAACTCAAGTGCTCTCTCTAAAGCCTCAGCGTGCTCTATAGGAAGATTTAGACCATGGAAGTCATCAATCTTATCGCCTGTATAGCCAGAGTTTAACTTCTTAATTAAACTTAAATTAGCACCAGAGAGCTTAGCTGCCTCATTTAAAGAGTTTACCTTACCAGCAAGTTCAACACGGCGGAAAGCTGGACGGTTTTTAATCGTAGGTAGCTTTACACCATACTCATGAGGTTTCTTTAATACATCAGCAAAAGCTTTAAAACGCATTAAGTAAGCTTTAGTTGAACGTGGGATTGCAATGTTCTCAGCATTTGGATTTTTTATGCCCTTAGCTGTAGCTCTTGCAATTGCCTTTTTCACACCATACTCACCGTAGTTGTAAGCAAGTGCTACGTTCTCCCAATCACCTAAATCACGATATAGGCGCTTTAGGTACTTAATACCTGCATCAGTTGCGGCAAAGAAATCATAAATACCATCGTAGTTATGAGTCTTTTTAAGACCTAATGAAGTACCGGTTGCACGTACGTACTGCCAAGCACCATGAGCACCAGCGTGGTGAACATGAGGATTTAGACCACTTTCTAAAAGAGGAATTGCAGCAAGCTCTAAAGGTACGTCGTTCTCTTTAAACTTAGTCAATAAGTAGTGAACGTAAACCTCATTAGTCTTGAGGTTGTGAGTAATGGTACGAGCAAACTTACGTGCCATACGCTTTTCTTGATTGTTTAACTTAAGATTTAGAGTAAATCTTGAGCTGTCAGCAAGATCGGTTTCCCATACTGACATTTGTTCATGTTGTGCTTTAAGCTCTTGCTCATGGGCTAGGCGCTGACTGTCGTCAACTCGTGTTTGTGCCTGAACATTAGAACTACATGCACTAATTGATAGGAACGCTGCTGCGACAACGCCTACACATAAAATTAAGGTCTTTCTAATCATCCTTCACTTCTTGCCTAAAAGGCATTTGTTACATTGATAATTAGGAGAGCAAAACCTAGGCAAAGCCTTCGTCTGTGATTTTGTTATCTCCTAAGGCGGCGGTTCGTGCAAGTTCATCACAACGCTCGTTCTCAGGATGTCCTGCATGTCCTTTTACCCAACAAAAGGTAATTTCATGACGAGAACTTTCCTTATCTAGGCGTTGCCAGAGATCCTTGTTTTTAACAGGAGCCTTGCTGCTAGAAACCCAATGATTGCGCTTCCAGCCTTCAAGCCACTTAGTTAAACCATTTTTTACATACTGACTATCAGTAGTAATGGTTACCTTACATGGCTCTTTAAGAGATGACAGCCCAACTATGACAGCCATCAGTTCCATACGATTGTTAGTCGTATGTGTGTATCCTTGAGATAACTCTTTATTGATATCCTTGTAACGTAAAATCACGCCATAGCCACCAGGACCAGGATTTCCTAAACAAGAACCATCAGAAAAGATTTGTACTTCTTTCATTTATTATCCTAAATGGAAGAGTGCTCTTCCCTCAAGTATAGTCATTTTGCAGTAATGATTAATTACACAGCTCTTATTATAGCACAACTTGAAAATTGATGTATTTAATTGGTAAATCAAATAGATACATAATAAAAGAGATCATTTGTTACCCTTGTTTTTAGGAAAATTAATAAAATCCCTCAAAATTGCAGTAGTTAATTTTATGTAATCTAAGTTTTAAATTTTTCTTTAGAGCACTTAACTTACTGTATTTAGGTAAAAAAATTCTATCCATTATACAGATTATAGAAAATTGTAGGTTAGAGCACATTTTGACAAATATCTTTATAAGAATTTTCTAACTAAATGAAATTGCACAAGATTATTTTTCAAAGTTTGATTAAATAAAGCGCTTATATAAGCTATTTTACTTTAATGGTGTTTGGACTAATTTGGATAATTTTCGTGAAAGTTAAGTTTTAGCTTTGGAAAATTTTCATTTTTGGCTAAATAGTACAAGATTATCGAATATCAGATCCCTTTCTAAGTTAAAATAGAAAGACTAAAAAAGGAGTCTCTTTTGAAAAGATTAGTTGCACTAGATACAGAAACTACTGGTAAGTCAGATGACGGTACTCCTGGCGAGCACCGCATTATTGAAGTAGGTTGTGTGGAAATTATTGACCGTAAACTTACAGGTCGTACTTTGCAGCTTTATGTAAACCCTGAACGTCCTGTAGATGAAGAAGCTTTTAACGTTCATGGTATTTCAAATGAATTCTTAGCTGATAAGCCAACTTTTAAAGAAGTCTATAAAGAGTTAATTGATTTTATTCGTGGCTCAGAACTACTCATCCATAACGCTAAGTTCGACGTGGGCTTTATGGATAAAGAGTGGGGCTTATTAGGTTTAAACGAAACCACTAACGACATGGCAACGGTTGTCGATACTGTAGCCCTTGCGATGAAGTTATGCCCAGGACACCAGGTAAACCTAGATAACCTCTGTGCCCTATATGATGTAGATAGATCAGCTCGTACCGTGCACGGCGCGTTATTAGATGCGCAAATTCTAGCTGAAGTTTATCTAGCTATGACCGGAGGTCAGCGCGATTTAGACTTTACAGATGCAGCCTCTGCCGGTGCAAAAAGATGGAAAAGACCAGAGGGGGCAAAGCTTCCTTTAATGCAGGTTAATAAAACTGAAGAGGCGGTGCACATTGACAAGATGATCTCTTTATCCCAGGCACGACCTTTGTATCCAGCAGATGGCGATAAACCTGCAATGGCAGGCTCTACCTGGTCACATGACTATGATATGCCATATCTTGAAAAGGGCATTGAAGAAGGTAAGAAAGAATATAAGGCTCGCCTTAAAGCCCAAAAAGATGAAATGTCCAAAAAGCTTTTAGATGATGAGCATGTAGCATTACTTACTGAATACCAAAAAGAAGATTTTGCAGCCTACAAAGAGTGGGAAGATAGAGTAATGGGACGCGTTAAGGTTAAAAAGTAGTTAACCTAAAACAATACAAGAGATATGAGCGCGTAAGCTATCTTTAAATAAAGAATTCACAACTACCAAAGGAAATTACATGTTATCTTTTAACGTACTTGATGATTTAAAAGAAGAACTTAAAGTTCTAAACGACTTTATCAACCAAAAAGACACTAAAGAGAAAATCGAAAGCGCAATTGATTTAATGTCATCTTCAATTAAGCAAGGTGGCAAGATCATTTCAGCAGGTAACGGTGGTTCAATGTGTGATGCCATGCACTTTGCTGAGGAGCTTACAGGTCGCTATCGTAATGATCGTCCTGCCTATCCTGCTATTGCCATTTGCGATCCTAGCCACATGAGCTGTGTAGGTAATGACTATGGCTTTGATTATGTGTTCTCACGCTTTTTAGAAGGCATGGGATTTAAAGGGGATGTGTTCTTAGGAATTTCAACATCTGGTAACTCAAAGAATATTATCGAGTGCTGCCATGTATGCAAAGAAAAAGGCATCAAATCTGTACTTTTATTAGGTAAAGATGGCGGTAAGTTAAAAGATCAATGTGATCTTCCAATTATCGTGCCACACTTAGGCTATGCCGATCGCATTCAAGAAGTGCATACTATGATCATTCACATCATGATCCGCGGTATTGAAGAGACTTTAGCTAAGTAATTAGCAAAGTTAAAACAAGTTAAAATAGAAAGGCTAGTCAACACAACTAGCCTTTTTAGTATCTCTTGCCTAAGAGTTAATTAGTCATGAGCTTGATAGTAATAAAGCTCTGATTGAATCAAATGCAAAGAGTGCTCTTTAGTACAATCTAAGCTCTTATCCTCTTGTGGTTTTACTATCATGTAAGGAGCACCTGTGAATTTAAAGGCGCGAGTAGGTCTTAACATATTACCTTCATAATAAGGAGTTAAGCTACAGGCATAGTCTTTATCAGTGCCAATTGCAACTTCACTGTTAAAGGCAAATGGAAAGTTACATTTGTCTGAAGATAATAAGTCACAGCCAAAAGAGTGGAACTTAAAGTCAGATACGGCGTGATTTAATAATGTGGTCATAATATCTTTATGTGAGCCTTTACGGTTCTTTTCAAAGCTTACATCAGTGTTTTCAATATAAGCTTTTGGCATATAGATATACAGAGGTACCTCATGGCCAAAGACTAGCTCATCTGGGTGCTCACCATAGCCAATACCACGTAGGTTGTGATCGCCTGTTGCTGCAATAAAGGTATTCTCTTTTAGCTCTTCATCATTTTTAATGCTACTTATAAACTTACCTAACTCATCGTTAGCATAGCGGAAAGTTGCAAAGATGGTCTTAGTGTTCTCATAAGGGAATCTTTTTAAAATTGACTTAGGAACATCAACCTTTTGTACTTCAACGTTTTCAGGTACGCGATATGGAGGATGATTAGTAATGGATAAAGTCATCATAAAGACAGGCTTTGATTGAGCATTGTCTTTTAAAACTTTATAGGCTTCTTTGAATAGGTACTCATCATCAATTCCCCAAGTACCTTGCGTACAATCAGGAAAATCTCTTTTGACGTGAGTTCTTTCAATTACCTCATCAAAGCCTAAGGTCTTTAAGAAATTATCGTAGTTGCGCCATGAAGCGGAGGAGGCGGTAACAAAGACTGTCTTGTAGCCTGCCTTTTTCATGATCTTAACAATATTGCAGATATAGTCTTTGTTCATACGAGATGAAGTTGATAAGTTAAGATCAGGAACAGAGGTTAAAAGTCTTGCTAAGCTATCTGATGTGCCATTACCTTCAGATAAGAAATTAGTAAATACCATATCCTCATCAAAGTGTTCTCTTAAAGAGCCTAGTAAGTCTAATTTGTCTTTGTCATCATAGGAGAGCATATGAGTAGACATGGACTCCATTACATTTAGGACAATATTAGGTTTATGAGTATCTAAAAACTCATTTTTAATGGTTCTGTGCTCTAAAGGTTTAAAGATCTGATCAGAATAGGCAACATTAACATTAAATCCTAAGTTTAAATAGGCAAATTGCAAAATGAATTTATCGTATTGAGGGATAAATTTAGTTGTCTCATTCCACTTGTATGCCCAATAGAAAGCTAAAACACCACTTGGAATGCAGTAGTTGATGGCTGATTTGTCGGTAACTTGAGCATTTAATTGTCTTAAAGGGAAAGTTCCTAAGCTACCGCGGGCAAAGAAGGCGCAAATTAAGATATTAACAATAAAGTAGATAGTGACTCTTTTAAAGGTCTTAGGAAACTTAATAATTTCATCTAAGAAGTTAAATAGTTTTTTAAGAAGATATTTTGCAATAAAGCAAGTTACAACTACTGCAATTAAGCCTTTGATTATAGGGTAGTCATTTAATAAGGTTTTACAAACGGCAATTGGATCTTCTTTGGTGAAGGCAAAAATAAAGGTGTCAATGCTCTTATCATAGGTTTGAAAGTAGAAGAAATTGATGATAGAAAAGATAAAAAGCAAGAATAGGATTATATATCCATAGATATCAATGGCTTTTTTAATGTACTTGTAAACAGATAAGTAAAAGGTTACTAAGGTTACTAAAAGAGGCAGAGCCATCGCAATGGCTATTACCCTTAAATCAAAGCGAATTGCTAAAATAAAGAAATTTATTTTCTCAATTAAAGGGATTTCTAAAAAAGGCTCTCTGGCAAAGGCAACTAAGATTGAAAGTCTTGCTAGCATCAAAAGGGCGATAGCTGCAAAGATAGTAGTGGTGGTACTAGTAATAAAGTATCTTAGATTGTCTTGACTGCGCTTAGCAATGTAAGAGTTAAACTTCATAAAAGAGTTTTCCTTTTTGAATTTAATTTCTCCTATTATAGTTTTTTCATTGAATTTTTACAAAAAAAACTGTACAGATCTTTCATTTTGTATTGTTACAGCAATTCAATTAAAACGTTTACATTTGAGTAACAAATGTGTCATTATCAACAATATTAAACTTAAAATGATAAAAATATACAATTGTAGCTTTTTGAGTAATTTTTATTGAAAAATATGTATTAAATCAGTTAATTATGCGTAATATTGAAAAATCAAAGTTTAATATTGTGTAAATAGTAGTTGATTTTTAAGTATGTTTTTACAAAATTATTACTTATAATTAAACATACCTACTAGATAATATTGTCTTTAAAATTAAAAGGTAGTAGGTTTAATATTGGCAAATAGACACAAACAAATCAAAGCCACAATTATGGGATAGTAAATGACTGGGTTAAAAAAAGAGCTCAAGGAAACCACTAAACACGGTTCTAACGTGTATCCTCTAGCAGGCTATGTCTGCCGTGGTAACAACTTTAACATCAACATCGGTATGCACTGGCATCCTGAAGTTGAGTTAAATCGCTTTGAAAGTGGTGAGTTTATCTATAACTATGCTACTCAAGAGTATCGTGTTAAAGGTCCTTGTATCGCAATTACCCCAGGCAACGTGTTGCACAACTTAAGACTAAAACGTGGCGCAAATCACTCATCGGTAGTGTTTAATTCATCAATGATTGAATTAAGTTTCTTCGATGAAGTACAAAGTCAGTTGTGCAAATTTTTAGCTGAAGGTGGTAAGAAGATGCCACCATTCATCACTCCTGATATGCCTTGCTTTGAGCATTGTGATGAATTATTAAAGTTTATTATTGAAAATGCTAATAAAGAAGATGGCTCAGCACGTCTGCGCGTGAAAGCTCATTTAATTGAGCTATTAGCTGTCATGTATGAAAACGGCATTTTCATGTCAGAGTCACTCACTCCATCTGATGACTTTGACCATAAGCAACAAAAGATTAAAGATTTATTAACCTTTATTAACGATCATTATGCTGAAAAGATCACCATGAATGATGCCGCTAATTATCTAAAGGTTTCTCGTCAATACTTCTGCCGTTACTTTAAAAAGAGTACCGGTATGAGCTTTGTGGATTTTATTAACGATTTACGCTTAAGAATGGCAAGTCGTGAAATTATCCTAACTCCTAAATCCATTACTGATATTGCCTTAGATCATGGCTTTGATAACATTGGTTACTTCTTCAAACTCTTTAAGTTAAAGTTTGGACAAACTCCACTTGCTTATAGAAAGTCACGTGGCGATGCACAAGGTTCTAAGACTATTGAGCAAACTGATGATCATTCAGCAATTTACTAACTAAGTAATTACAAACTAAGTAAATTGCATAGTCGATTTCTGGCAAATAGACAGCAACAACAATTCTAATTATCAAACTGTATTTGGGCGCATCTTTAACGGTGCGCCGCTTTTTTTTCTAGTCTCTTCTCTTTAAAGCTTTAAAAAACGCAAAATTTTTAATTTAGTTTTTTTAAGATCTATCAGATCCCTTTCTTAAAAAATCACATAAATATAAATATATTCATATCTAAGTATATTTAAATTTACAAAAATCTTTGTTCAAAACTCAATTTTGGATTTTGCAATATCTTTTTTAAATTTTAATTTCCATTACAAATCAAATACATGAAAAAGTTATTTGCACTTTTTA
>ONCS01000206.1 GCA_900316375.1 uncultured Succinatimonas sp.
AATATAAATTTAAAGAACAAACAAGGCGCTAAGCCTTATTTAAATTAACTTTGGCTAGTTTTTGCGAACTGCCAAAGTAGAGTTATAATTTTGTTTGATTTATATTTTTTATAATTTTGTTGTATTTGTTGATGTGTAATATATAGAACTCTTTGACAAGTTACCATGATTTAGATCACTTATTTTTATCATAGATAAATTTTATGTAAACAGTAAAATTTACTATTTACAATAATTTAGCAACAGCTTTTGGCAACTATTGCTAAATTATTAGATGTCAGAATTTTAAGAAATGTTTGATAAAAGGATCACGCATGTAGGCTAAAAAGCAGATAAAGCTAGCTTTAACTCTTCAAAAGATGCCTTAAGTTTGCTATCGGTGGGATCTTCATCAAATGCGTAGACAGCTACAGGGATGGTATGAGATAAAGTAGTAAGTCCTAATAAAGACACTTCATGACTTGAGTCCTTGTATGCAAAGTTACCAAAAGCTGAATATATTACAACTTTATCGGTCTTTTGCACAAGTTTATAACGAGAGTTTGTAAGCTTAGCATTTAACGGTTTGAGCTTAAGATTGACCTCATTTTCAAATTTAGTTAGATCATTTGCCCTAAAAGAGGACACAAGATTTACATAAACAAAGGTTCCTAGTGGGAATTTTACAAAATTATTCTCAATTCCAATCTGCATGAGTGCTAAATAATGCGGCAAGGTATGTTTAGTTCCACTCTTTAGTGCCTTAATATCCTCACAAGGTGCGACAATAGCGCCTAGTTTTACAGATTTTCCTAGCATCATCTTAGTCATCTGAAAATATTGTGTATCAGCTCCTAGCTCACAGTAGTTAGCAGTAGTAAGTAAAGGAATAGTTCTTCCCTCAAAGACAGCCGAAGCTGCATGAGCTTGCCCTACTACACAGAAGTTTGAACATAAACTTACACCTAGACTTAAAACAACCGATACTAGGAAATTTGAGATAACTTTAAGCATTTTCAACATTTAACAGATCTTCAATATGAACAAAGCCTTTTGCTCCCCATTTTCAAAAAGAAAACAAGTAAGACAAAAGGCTTTAAAAGATTAACTAAAACTATTTGCTAACAGACTTTAAGTTAGTAAAGTAGCTTGGGAAAGTCTTATTGATACACTCTGGGTTGTTAATTACAACATCTCTATCAAAGGCTACAAGTGACATACACATAGCCATGCGGTGATCATTGTAGGTATCAAAATGAGGTACTACATCATTACGTGTTGAGGCATCAATACTAATGAAATCCTCGCCTGATTCTACCTTAACGCCAAGCTTACTCATCTCATTGACCATAGCTTCAATTCTGTCAGTCTCTTTAACTCTCCAGCTTGCAATATTGCGGATAGTTACAGGACCATCTGTATATAAAGCCATAGGAACTAAGGTCATAGCAGCATCAGGCATTGCATTCATATCAATGTCGATACCATGAAGTTTAGACTTCTTAACTACAACTGAGCTTTCAAGTCTTTCAACTTTAGCGCCCATTTGCTCTAAAACGTCTAAGAACTTGATATCACCTTGACAGCTATCTTCTGGCAAACCATATAACTCAAGCTCACCGCCGATTGCAGCAGCTGCTGCAAAGTAAGTAGCACCGGTAGCATCACCTTCAATTAAGTAACTTGTAGGAGAGGTGTAACCTGTGCCTTCGACATCAAACTCACTGTAGCCGTTGCGATGTACTTTAGCACCAAACTTTTCTATTAAGTTGATGGTTAAATCTACATAAGGCTTGGAGATTAAATCACCTGTGATCTTAATTTTTAAGCCGCCACAGACAGGAGCTGTCATTAAAAGAGCTGTGATAAACTGACTTGAGGTAGAGCCTGAAACGCTTACTTCATGAGTTTTAGGAGTGCCACCACGAATACTTAAAGGTGGGAAACCATCATTATTTAAGTATTCAATGTTAAGTCCCATCGAGCGTAAGGCCTCAGTTAATGGACCAATTGGACGCTCCATCATACGAGGCTCACCTGTGAGCTTAAATACGCCTTGAGATACAGCAAGGGCTGCGCATAATGGGCGCATTGCAGTACCAGCATTACCAAGATAGAGATCAATGGTATTTAAGCCTTCATTAAATACACCGCCGTTGCCGGTTACATCGACAGTAGTAGCATTGACATTTAGCTTTACCTTTAAAGTTTGTAAAGCCTCAATCATACGCGCAGTATCATCAGACTTTAAAACGTTTAATAGCTTAGTATTGCCTTTAGCTAGTGCTGAGACTAACAGTGCACGGTTAGATAAGCTCTTAGAGCCAGGTAAAATCACTTTACCTGACACACTACTTAGCTTGTTTAATTTAAGCTCACTTTTCAATTATTTTGATTCCTTTAAGATTGCATCAAGCTCGGTAAATAAACGATCGTTCTCTTCAGGTTTACCAATCGAGATACGTAAGATGTCTTGAAGTTTATAACCTAATAATGGACGAACAATAATGCCCTTGTGTAAAAGTTTATCAGCAATTGCCTGTGCATCATAGCCCTTAAAATCAATTGCTACGAAGTTAGCTTTAGATGGGATCATAAATAGCTTGTGCTCTTCACAGAACTTAGCATAACGATCGCGCTCTTTAGTATTATTATCAACAGTCTTCTTTAAAAACTCGGTATCATCAAGAGCGGCAACAGCTGCAGCTAGAGCTACGATATTTACATTAAATGGAGCACGAAGACGATTTAATAAAGAGGTAATTTCCTCATTTGCTACCATGTAACCTACACGAAGACCTGCTAGACCATAAGCTTTAGAGAAGGTGCGAGATACAACTAAGTTTTCAAACTCCTCAGTCCACTTAACTGAATCTTCAAAAGTGGTGTCACCTGAGTTGAACTCGTTGTAAGCCTCATCGATTACAACTAATACGTTCTTTGGCACTTTTGCAATGAAGTCGTGCATAGACTTAGATGAGATAGCAGTACCGATTGGATTTGATGGGTTAGCAAAAGCAACAATACGAGTATTCTCATCAATTGCAGCTAAAATTGCATCAAGATCAGCGTTGTAATTTTTTAAAGGAATAACCTTAGCCTTAGCACCATTTACGGTAGTCTCCATTGGATATACACAGAAAGAGTACTCAGGGAAGATCACGTTTACTTTATCATTTACAAAAGCTGCAAATAACAAATTGATAAGCTCATTTGAGCCTGCGCCTAAGGTAATTTTATTTGGGTTGTAACCAAACTTAGCTTGAAGCTTTTGCTTTAAATAAAAGCCATTTGAATCTGGGTAAATGTTACCTTCTTCAACACACTTTAAAGCAGCCTTTTTAGCAAGCTCACTCATACCAAAAGGGTTCTCATTTGATGCTAACTTGATAACATCATTTAAACCTAGTTCACGTTGAACCTCTTCAATTGGCTTACCTGCCTGATATGGCTTAATTAAAGTTAAACCGCCGTTTGCTAATTCACTAAAGTTTGTCATGTTAATACCTTAGATCTTTTAAGATCATCTTTATTTTTTCAAAAACTTTTAACATTGTAATAAGAGAAAACAAAAAAAGCTACATAAGAGCGTAGCTTTTCAAAAGTAAGCAAAAATTTTGTATTTCCTACATTCTGCTATCAACAGTTTGGCTTTGTGATCTCTTTAAAGCCTCTTTTTGCTCATACATATTTTGATCAGCAGCTTTTACAAACTCATTTACATTTTGGTATTTCTCTGAGTATGCAACCTGACCAATAGAAACAGAGAGCTCAAACTCAACTTTCTTAGACTCGTTGTACTCTTTTAAGTTCTGCAGTAGTGCTTGCTTGTAATCTTCAACCGTCTTATCAGGTGACTCACGCAAAACCACAGTAAACTCATCTCCTGCGTAACGGCAGATAAAGCAGTTAGCACTAAAGGCAGCTTTCTTTAAGCAACTAGATAATGCTAGTAATGCCTTATCACCTTGAGAGTGACCATAGGTATCGTTAACACCTTTAAAATCATTGATATCAATAAAGATAATGCTTAAGTTCTTATCAAGATCTTCTTTCTTTTCAAATAGACGTGATAAGTAACGCATTAACTCTTTGCGGTTATTTAAACCAGTTAAGAAGTCTAAAGATACTGCAATCTCTTGAGAGAGAAGCTGTACACAAAATACTAAGGCAGTAACAATAGCTAAGCTAAATGGTAAGAAGGTAAAGTTAGTTAAAGGTACGCCTACAATTAAACCTACGATAAAGAACCACTCTACAGAGCGTGCTAGCTTTGGTGAGACAAAGGAGTTTTTCAGTAAGTCATCAAAGAAGCGATCTAAGTCTTTAATTGCCGCAATATAGAACATCATCTTCCATAGTGGCAAATATCTAAAGACATACTCATAAATAGATTCCACGTCCTGTCCATTAGCTTTATAAAGATCATAGCCATATAAAGCACCACTAACAATAGTTGCAGCAAGGCCTAAGACAAAGCTTATAAATATGAATTTACGACCAGGAGATGATAAAAAGTGCTTGCCACCTATATAGCGCTTTAATAAAGCGTAGAAATAGAAAGCAAAGACAAAAGATATTACTTGAACTAGCGTATACCAAGATAATCTAAAGAGGATGTACCAAAGCTCATCATTTAGATATAAAAGACGCCCTGAGATATTGATAACAGCAAGTAATGCTACAGCTAAAGCTTGGAACATCACAAACTTGGTGACTATCGAGTTAATCTTAGAGCTAGCAGTAGCTGAGGCGTTTTCATTGTGGATGACCACAAATAAGATAAAGATCACCGCAATTGAAAAATAGAGCATGCAAATTGGATTGACACTAATAATTGCCATTTACAGCTCCTGTACGCTTACTCTGCTTTTCTAGATACATAAGCTTATCTGCTTTTGAAATTAACTCTTTGATGTTACGAGCATTAGGCTCAACTCTTACAATACCAGAGCTTACAGTAATTTCGTATTGCTTATCTGAGAAGATTAAGCGCTCTTCTAATTCGTAGGTAATTGTTTGAATGATCTCTCTGACGCGCTCTTCAGACTCTGTGTTAACCACTAGCACGAACTCATCACCGCCCATACGAGCTACAAAGGAGTTTGTCTCGCCAGCTACAGATTTTAATGTCTTACCCACTAAGGCAATTGCCTCATCACCTTCTAAGTGACCATAGGTATCATTGATAGCTTTAAACTTATCAATATCAAAGAAAACGATGTAAGCAGGGCCATGATCGTGGTTAATAAAGGCATTATTGATG
The DNA here is from genome assembly GCA_900316375.1 of uncultured Succinatimonas sp. Lineage (GTDB taxonomy): Bacteria > Pseudomonadota > Gammaproteobacteria > Enterobacterales > Succinivibrionaceae > Succinivibrio. The sequence goes on from ONCS01000206.1 coordinate 5,246, forward strand.
TACTTATTAAAGCTTACGCGGTTATTAACTCCAGATAAGGCATCTTTAGAAATTAAGGTACGGCTTCTTGTCATGTAGTTATAGACTAAGAAGATGGTAACTACGATACCAAAATCGATGGTGTTAAATAAGATCTGCTGACAGAAGAGCACTACGCACATGACTAAGAAGAAATAAAAGTGCTTTCTTGCTATGTACTTAATATCAAAATCTAGGTTGTATAAATAGCCTTTATAGCAAAGCCAAGCACCAACTAAGATGTAGAAGTTAATGATAAAGTACAAGGAAATTGATGTAGCCATATCAATTAAGCTTACATCAGCTGCTGCATATGAGCTTAAATTAAAGAAGACAATTAAGGCTGCTTCAAAGATAGATGGGACAATATAAACCCAATCATTGCGCATATCATAACGCAAATACTTTTCTTTTAATTCGTTTAATACTAGATAGAATGCCGTAACTGCCGAGAAGAGCAAACTCAATTGCCACAAGAGCATCAGCACATAAATATTGATAAGCGTTTGCTGATAATAACTTGCTGCTGTCACCACAATATCAAAGACAATATTGCACAGTGCAGCGACGATAGCCACTACCCTAACGTTAAAAGCAATATTTTCTACTTTGATAAGACAGTAGAGAATTGGCATTAGGACTAGTAACGAAAAAACTAGTAACCAGATCTTGCCAACGATGATATCCACAAATAAAACCTTTTTGAGTTTTTCTTATTTTAATTGTAATGTTCCGATTTTACGCTCATATAAGGGCTTTGGGCAAATTTCGTATAATCTTTTGCACTAGATTTTGTAAACTTTGTGATAATGGCTTTATTTGTTTGTAGAAAAAGCACAGTTTTCGATCAAATAAAAATGACTTAAATGTCAGTCATGTATTTAAAACAACAAAGCCTGCATCTAGGACTTCTAAATACAAGCTTTAAATTCACTTAGCTTTTAATTAACTTAAAAAAAGCACAAGTTTACTAAGCACGAACCTCAGTTGAATCAGCATCAAAGTCATGATCAAGACCTTGAATTTGAGCTTTACCTTGCTTCCAGTATGGAGATAACTGACGTAAGGTATTGATAATGCCAGGTAGTACCTCAATAGTCTTATCAATTTCCTCTTCAGTTGTAAAACGTGATAGAGAGAAACGAATGGTACCGTGAGCTGCTGAGAATGGAACATTCATCGCACGCATTACGTGGCTTGGCTCTAGTGACTCTGAAGAGCAAGCAGATCCTGAGGATGCAGCAATACCATACTCATTGAGCATTAGTAAAATTGCCTCGCCTTCAACGAACTTGAAAGCAACGTTTAAAGTATTATCAGTACGAGCTGTCTCATCACCTGTTACAAAGCACTCTGGAATATTAGCCAAAATTCCTTGTTCTAACTTATCACGTAGTGCCTTAACACGAGTTTCAACGGTAGCTAGCTCTTGTTTTGCAATTTCACAAGCTACGCCTAAACCTACAATGTAAGGTACGTTCTCAGTACCGGCACGACGACCGCGCTCTTGATGACCGCCCTTCATAAATGGAATAAAGCGAGTACCACGACGAACATAGAGAACACCAATACCCTTAGGTGCGTGGATCTTATGACCTGCAAATGAGAGCATGTTGATCTTAGTGTTCTTTAAGTTAATAGGAAGCTTAGCTGCTGCCTGTACTGCATCAGTGTGGAACATCACTCCGTGAGCATGAGCAATTTCAGCAAGCTCTTCAACTGGGTAAATGTTACCAGTTTCATTATTAGCCCACATTACAGTAGCTAGTGCTGTCTGTGGAGTTAATAATGACTCAAAGTCTTTTTTATCTAAATCACCGTTAGGTGCTACCTTCATGTACTTGATGTTCGCACCGTGTGATGCTAAGAAGTCACAGGTTTGTAAAATTGCAGGGTGCTCTAGAGGAGTAGTTACAATCTCATTTTTACCTTTTTGTGACCATAAAGCTGACCAAAGAGCAGTATTGTCAGACTCTGTTGCGCATGAGGTAAAGATGATCTCATCTGGGTACTCAGCACCTATGAAATCAGCTACTTGCTCACGAGCTTTAATAATTGCCTTTTCTACAGGTACACCGTAGCCGTGCTGAGATGAAGCATTACCAAAGTATACTGATAGATAAGGTTGCATTGCCTCAACTACACGAGGATCAATTTGAGTAGTTGCGTTGTTGTCTAGGTAAATACCGCCTAAACCTACGCCTAAATTCATGTTATCCATTTATTAAACCTTTTAGCGAGTAGTTACAGAAATCTCACGACCAGTACCGTCGGTTAGCTTTTGCTTGATAAAGCCTAAGGTCATGTCTTTCATCATGCCAGTTGCAACAGGGCCATTTAGTTTTACCACTACATCAGCACCAGAGATTGCATCAAGCTCAACTGATGAGCCCTCGCCTAGACCTTGAGAGATCTCCTCTAAGATCTTCTTAACATCATCATAAATTGGAGATGACTTAGTCTTCTCATCAATGGCTGCATTAACTGATGCTGTAGCTTGAGAGGTTGAAGTTACAGTACTAATTGAGCTAAAGCCAGTTGCAGGGGCAGTTGATGTAGTAATAGTAATTGATGGAATTGGGGTTGGTGCGTGACCTGGACGTGGTACACCGCACTTTTCTAAATCTACCCAAACCTCATCGATGATCTCTTCGATGCGCATCTTGCAGCTACCGCAACCACCACCTGCTTTAGTGTAGTTAGTAACTTCTTCAACGGTAGTTAAATGGTTTTCCCAAACTGCTTTTTTTATCTTATTGATACCTACACCAAAGCAGTGACATACAAGCTCACCATCATCGTGTGAGTTTTCATATGACAGACCGTGGTAGTTAGCAATAGCAGCATCTAATGCCTCACGGCCCATTACAGAGCAGTGCATCTTCTCAGGAGGAAGACCACCTAAGTAGTCAACGATTTCTTGATTGGTGATCTTCTCAGCTTCTTTTAAGCTCTTGCCTTTTAACATCTCAGTTAAAGCAGATGAAGATGCAATCGCACTACCACAACCATAGGTTTGGAAAGCAGCATCTTCAATAACCTCAGTTACTGGATCGATTTTTAGCATTAAACGTAATGCGTCACCACAAATAATTGAGCCAACATCACCTACGCCATTAGCGTCCTCAATCACACGAGCGTTACGTGGATGTAAGAAGTGATCTTTTACTTTATCTGAATAATCCCACATAGAGTGTTCCTTTAAGTTAAGTGGTACTAATTTACAAAAATTCTTTAATGTGTTCTTTTACACTTTGCACTATTTAGCTTTTATCCTATTTAAGCTTAGGTTCAAAAGCAAAAGGCTGACGATTTACAATCTCCCGCTTTAGCACAAGATTTAACTTAGTCTTGCCAAAGTTTTGTTGTAAATAGTCATAAAAATCGTTCAATAAGGCGATGTTTTTAAATGAAGCTATCAGCATATATTGATACTCATCGCCAATTTTATACAAAGAGCTAACTGCTAGGGTACTTTTAATATAATCAACAAACTTGTCTGTATCGCTTTCTCGTACTTTTACATACAAGATAGCTTCAACTTCTAAACTAAATAAAGAGGCTGCGACATTGATTGTATAAGAGGTAATTACCTGAGATTGCTCTAATCTTTTAATGCGGCTAGCTACTGCTGGTGCTGATAGATGAGCCTTAGCACCTAAGTCACGTAAAGACTGCCTTGAGTCTTCACGCAAAGCACACAGTAATAGTAAATCTTCAGTATCTAGTTCAATCATGTATTGGTTCTTATTCAAGTTTGTAGTCAATCTTACTTTATCTCAACTACCTTAAAGTCAATGTCTTCAATAGCCTTAGTTACAGTCTCATCAGATACCTTAGCATTGACATCAAAGGTAGCTTGTTTTTGATCTAAACTTACCTGTACGTTTTGAAGATCTAATTTTTCTAAAGCCTTAGTAACTGACTTTACGCAGTGCTGACACATCATGCCTTCGATTTTCACTGTCTTTTGAGCCATCTTTGCATCCTTTACAATTTCTTTATTTTCTACAATTTCTAGATTATCTTGAGGTAATACAATTGTAGTTTTCACGCTATCAGTCAAGCTATTTGGATTGTGAATTTTACTCTCACTTTGAGATTTACTATTATATGACAATCCTTGATTTTTCTCTAAAGATCGCAATGAACTATCAGCGTAAACTGCATCTGATTGAAGCTTTAAGGTGCTAAGTCTAATCGCATTTAAAACTACAATCACTGAGCTTATGCCCATCAAGCAGGAGCAGATCATAGGATTGAGCATTAAACCAAATGGCACATAGAAAAGACCTGCAGCAAGTGGGATCATCAAGACATTGTAAATTAAAGCCCAGAATAAGTTTTGCTTTATAACCTTTATGGTCATCTTAGAGATGGTAAAGGCGTTGACGATATCTACAAGGCTATCTTTTAAAAGCACGATATCCGCTGAGCTTATAGCAATATCTGTAGATCCTTTTAAGCTAATCCCCACATCAGCCTTAGTTAAAGAAATCGCATCATTGATACCGTCACCTACCATAGCAACCTTGTGCTGCTCTTTTTGCAGATCGGATATCACTAAAGCTTTGTGCTCTGGCTTTAATTGTGCTCTGACATGCTCGTTTTTAACATCAAGATTTAACTTACGACCTAGGTTATTAGCAATAACATCACTATCGCCTGTCAGCATATAAACAGTCTTGTTTGCTTTTTGAAGTAATGAGACAGTCTTTTTAGCATCTGTCTTTAAGGTATCAGTTAATGCAACTACTGCAAGTGGCTCTTTTTCTTTAAAGAGCACTAATACTAATTTGCCAGCATCGGTTAAAGCCTTCACTTCTTCTTTGGCAAAGACATCAGAGTAGATTAAATCTGCAAAATAAGCATTACCTAAGGTATATCTCTCCCCTTCAATGCTGCCTTCAACACCAATTAAAGGTACGTACTCGTAATTTTCAACTGCAAAGTCAAAAGCGTTTTTAAATTTTTCAAATATGGCTTTGGCAATTGGATGAGAGCTTTTTTGCTCTAAAGCTTTAATTACGCCTTGTACATAATTGTCATGGAAGGAGGTATTAAGCATCACAAAGTCAGATACTTGCATTTGACCTTTAGTTAAAGTACCGGTTTTATCAAAGCAAATGGTATCAACTCTATTAAGTGCTTCAATCGACTCTGGATTTTTAAAGATAATACCTAAACTTGCGGCCTTGCCAGTACCAGCTACTACTGCAACAGGAGTTGCTAAGCCTAAAGCACAAGGACAAGAGATAACTAAAACACAAATTCCAAACTTTAAGGCAAGGTTAAACTCAACTCCTGCTATAAAGTACCAAATTGCAAAGGTCATTACAGAAAGCACAATTACAGCTGGGACAAAGTAGCTTGCAACGGTATCGGCAATACGGGCAAGTGGCACTTTAGTAGCTGATGCTTTCTCAACTAATGAAATAATTTTACCTAAGGTAGTTTCACTGCCAGTTTTTTCAACTTTAATTTCTAAATAGCCATCTTTTAAAATGGTTGAAGATAGTGCTTTATCCCCTTCTTTTTTAGAAACAAGTAAACTTTCACCTGTAAGTGAGCTCTCATCGATAAAGCCAGTGCCACTTACCACCGTGCCATCAATACCTAGTCTTTGACCTTGCTTTAAGATTAAAGTATCCCCTACTTTGACATTATCTAGTGTGGTTTCTACTTCTTGACCATCTACTTTTAAAGTAACGTTTTTAGGTGCTAAATCATATAAAGCAGAGATAGCATTAGTAGTTTTTACCTTGCACTTTGCCTCAATATATTTACCAATGGAGACAAAGGTTAAGATACCTACTGCACCTTCAAAGAAGATGGCTTTAGTTGAGGATAAAACCTCAATATGCTCGTAAGTACCTATAGTTAAAAAGATATATAAAGAGTAAGCAAAGGAGATAAAAGCACCTAAGGCAACTAAGACATCCATGTTAAAGCTTAAGGTCTTAATACTCTTTAGAGCGCTTATAAAGTACTTTTTCTGTACTGCCATTACCGCAAAAGTGAGCACACCTTGAATTAAGGCTGAGGCAAAGGCATTAGTGGTAAGAGTCACTCCAATCATAGGTCCCATTGAGAAGATCATGATAATTAGAGTTAAGACAATTGAGGTAATTAAATTTACCAAGTCTTGATGAGTCTTTTGAGCGTCAACTATATATGAGTTCTCATTTTCTTTAAGAATTGAGCAACCATAGCCAGACTCTTTAACTGAGGTAATTACAGCATCAATAAGATCATTGATAGCTTTTTGATCAGCATTTGCAAAGTCAGCTTCTAAAGTATTTTTTAAAAGCTCAACTTTAGCCTTTTTGACACCTTTAACAGACAAACAAGCCTTCTCTACTCGTCTTTGACAAGCAGCGCAGGACATACCAGTTACTTTAAATATTTGCTTCATATTTTCTGTTTTTATTTTAGTTTTTAGTAATCAACGTTTATTTGCTGTAAGGATTTTTCAACGGCATTGATTTTACAGCATTAGAACGTGATTTATATGCTCTTGATAATTATTTTTGTCTATTATTTAAGATAAATATCTAATATATAAGATTGTATTATAGATAAAACAATGGCAGGATCTTTCACCTGCCACTACACACACTACTTAAATCTCATGGTTCTCATAGCATTGAGCACTGCTAGAATTAACACGCCCACATCACCAAAGATAGCAAGCCAAATGTTGGCAAAACCTAAAGCACCTAAGAGCAAAATTCCAACTTTAATTAGCATGACTAAATACATATTAGAAATTGCTAAATGATATGTGCGACGGGCAAGATCAATAGTCTTTGGAATTGCCTTTAAGTCATCGTGCATAATCACAACATCGGCAGCTTCCACAGCTGATGCTGATCCAATATCTCCCATAGCAATACCTACATCAGCACTTGAGAGGACTGGAGCATCGTTCAAACCGTCACCTGTAAAGGCTGATGGGGTATTAGACTCTTTAAACTTTTTAAAGTTATTTAGCTTATCTTCAGGGCTTTGCTCATAGAATACTTTAGAGAGCTTTAACTTATCAGCAATAGCTATGGCCACGCCCTTTTTATCACCTGTAATTAAACAAGTCTTAAGGCCCATGTGATTAAGTGATGAAATCATCTCGTAAGCGTCTTCTTTGAGCTCATCAAATAACTCAATTAAGCCTATGACATGGTTGCCACGGGATACATAAATTTGGGTCTTATCAGCGGTGGTGTTATCAAAGGTAAAATCTTTATCAAAACTTTGTATAAACTTGGCTTTACCGATAGCTACAGTCTCTTCACCTAACTTTGCCTCAATACCTAAACCTGCTATCTCATGGACCTCGGTTAGAGTTAAATCTTGAGTGTTTAAGGTTTTAGCGTGTTCAACAATTGATAAAGCAATAGGATGAGTAGAGTTTTGCTCTAAGGCTTTGGCAATTGAAAATACAGTCTCTACACTTAAGTCTTTTTCATCAAATCTTTCAAAGATCTTAGTGTTTACAACCTTAAACTTGCCATGGGTTAAAGTACCAGTTTTATCAAAGCCAATACCTTTTAACTTAGCTAAAGTTTCAATATGAATTGAGCCTTTGACAATCACACCAATCTTTGAAATTGAGCCCATGCCTCCAAAGAAAGATAGTGGTACTGAAAGGACTAAGGCGCAAGGACAACTTACAACTAAGAAAACTAGCGCACGTTCAATCCAATCCCCCCATTGTGCATTGGGAATAACCATAGGTGCTAGGGATAAAAGACAGGCAGCACCTACTACAATTGGGGTGTACCACACAGCAAAGCGGCGAATTAGATTCTCTGGCTTTGATTTATTCGCAGTAGCATCTTCAATTAAATTTAATAATCTTGTAATTGAAGAGTTTTTAGATAAGGTGTTAACAGTTAAAGTTATGACCTTGCCACAGTTGATACAGCCTGATGGTACCGATTGTCCTTTAGTATATAAACGAGGCTCTGATTCACCAGTTAAAGCTGAAGTGTCAATAGCTGCAGTATCTTCAATTAAGTTACCGTCAATGGCTATGGCCTCGCCTGCTAAAACTTTTATGGTATCCCCAATTTTAACTTGGCGAGGTTTAACAACACTCTCAGTGCCATCATCTTTTATTACTCTTACTTGAGTTGGCTTTAGTTTTACAAGGTTAGTAATTTCATTTCTAGCCTTACCTTGAGCATACTCTTCAAAGATCTCGCCTACTTTATAAAAGATCATCACAGCAAGTGCTTCAGGTAAATCCCCAAGTCCAAAAGCACCGAAGGTTGCGACCATCATTAAAAATTGCTCAGACATACGTCTTTGCTTAAATAAGGTGGTAAAAGCAGCGATAATAATGTCACTTGCAATTAAAAGATAAGCTAAAAATGCAATCACTGCTTGAATCTTAAAATCTATAACATCGGTAGCAATGTACTTTTCATAAATTAAAAAGAACATGACTACTGCACTTAGTGAAAGTAGCTTTTTCTCGTAGCGTTCGTATAACTCTTTCATGATGATCCTTAGAATTTTTTAGAGTTCTTATAGTTGTTATTATGTATTATATATGAGCACTCGTGCAACTATTAACCGTAAAAAAAACGAGGTTATCTCTTCCCTCGTCTTTTATTGACTAATCACGAAGATCGATAGTAATACCATCTTCAAAGTCATTAGCAACCATTTGAGCAGCTGCTACAACTTCTTCTTCGTCATCACCATCGTCAACATCTAGAACTAATGAACCTAGAGAGAAGTTTAAGTTAGCATCGTTAAACTTGTCTTTTAACATACCCTCTAATTTTGCTGCACAGTGTGGGCAATCTAAACCTTCAATATCGCAACGTACTTTCATTTTAATGTCCTTATTTAAAAGAAATACTAAAGTCTTTACCTGCTTTTATTATACGACAGTTGAACAAGTATTCAACTATTTTTAATAAAAAAGTTGCGTAATTGTGCAACTATTAAAAAGTTGATAGTAAGGTTAGGTGAATAACCTCTCCCTAAAGGGAGAGGCTTCGAAGATCAGACCTTAAATATTGCTACTTAAGACCTATCTTCATCTAGAGGTG
>ONCS01000205.1 GCA_900316375.1 uncultured Succinatimonas sp.
CACCTCTAGATGAAGATAGGTCTTAAGTAGCAATATTTAAGGTCTGATCTTCGAAGCCTCTCCCTTTAGGGAGAGGTTATTCACTGAGTGAATTTAATATCTTTTAATACCAACTTAAATCATGACCTTTAATCGTGAGCTTTTAAAGCATGGCTTTTTCATCATGGCTTTTATATTTTTAATATAAGGGGCTAGCAGATTAAAGCAATATCTAAAGGCATGCGTTCTGATAAAGACTGTGGACGCTAGGGAGCTGTAAAACTTAGGTATCAAAATCTGCATAAAACACTGCATATAGTAAATGCTGCTATAAGGACCAATTTATTTAAGAACTTTCCCCATTCTTAAGCTTTTCCTTTGAGCCACCTTTGATTTTATGTTGGCACTTCACCATATATGCATTGCTTTTCTCTACTTAAGATTTAATTTTCTAAAATTAAGTAATTGTCATTTCACTTACTTGCAAACGCTTGCTGTAATTAAAGTAAATTCTCACCAAAATTAAGCGTTAACAAAACTTTAAAGCACTTCACAAAATTATCATTTCAAGATCACAAATAAAGCAAAGAGTGCTTCAAAGTTAAGCATTTAGCACCAAGGATGGGCATTTAATTTATTAAACTAAAGTACGATTTTAAATGCGGTATTATCAAGTAAGCAAAGTAACTTAAGTTGTAAAAAGTAACTTAAGTTGTAAATTTACTTGTAAGTACGAGTGGCTATTAACTAAAAACTATTAACAAGTGACTATTAACAAGTGACTGTTGAAGTAGCTACTAAAGTAAATATTAGAACTTGTAAGTCTGTTACTTTTACAGTTGTAATTTAGTAGCTGATGGCGCAGTGCTGTTAAAGGACTTACTTTAAAGTTAGATGAGAGCAAAATTATTTAAACTTTAAAGACTGACAATACAGTTTTTTAAGATAAAAGCTTAGGGTTTTCCATGATAAAGCTTGATCATATCAATAAATACTACGGTGATTTGCACGTACTAAAAGACGTGTGTTTAGAGGTTAAAGAGGGCGAGAAACTAGTCATCATCGGCCCATCTGGATCTGGTAAGTCTACAACCGTGCGTTGTATGAACTTTCTAGAAACACCATCTAGTGGCCACGTCTACATCGACGGCAAAGAATTAACTTTGAAGAATAAAACCAAGCTTATCCGTGAATATACCTCAATGGTATTTCAAAGCTTTAACCTTTATCCCCACTTAGATGTACTACATAACTTAACTTTAGCCCCTGTGAAGATCTTTCACAAATCTAAAGAAGAAGCTGAAAAACTTGCCTATCACTATTTAGAAGTTGTAGGTCTTAAAGATAAAGCTCATGTTTACCCTACAACTCTATCAGGTGGTCAGCAGCAGCGAATTGCCATTGCCCGTGCCCTATGTGCACAAACTAAGATTATCTTATTTGATGAGCCGACCTCTGCTTTAGATCCTGAAACTATTCAAGAAGTACTAGATGTGATGATAAAGCTAGCCCGTGAGTCAAACATCACCATGGTCGTAGTAACTCACGAGATGGGATTTGCTAGACAGGTAGCTGACCGTGTGGTGTTCATGGCAGATGGCACCATTATTGAAGAAGGTACCCCTGAGCACTTCTTCACAGAGCCTAAGAACGAGCGTGTAAAGCAATTTTTAGGCAAGATCTTAAAGCACTAAGTTTAGGTTAAATATGGTGTTTTAGGTAAATTAAGCTTGATTGAGGTTAGTTATTTTGATTAAAGTTTTCTTAATTTAAGTTTTCTTGATTAAGGTATAACTGATTTAATTTTTACTAGGTTGAGTTTCTTGGTTTTAGATTTTGATTTTAGTTTAGAGTTTTAAAGAATTTTAGGTCAAAAAAGTAAATTGCTTTTAAGGAGCAAAATTATGAAAAAGTCTATGAAGAAGTCATTTAAAAGTTTAATGGCAGTAACCTTAGGTGCCCTCTTAGGTGTTTCAAGTTTTACCGCAACCGCTGCTGACTTAAAAGATTGTCCTGAGGTTAAGGCAATACAAGAGCGTGGCGTATTTAAAGTTGGTGTTAAAGAGGATGTTGTAGGTTTCTCAGTTAAAGATCCACTAACTGGTGAGTACAAAGGTTTTGAAGATTCTTTAGCAGAACTTATTGCAAAAGATATCGGCGCCGATGTTGAAGTTGAGTACACTGGTGTTACTGCAGCTACCCGTGGAGCTTTAATTGACTCTGGCGACTTAGATGCTGTTTTAGCTACCTTTACTATTACCCCAGAGCGTAAGCAAACTTGGGATTTTACAACCCCATACTACAAAGATGCAGTAACCGTATTAGTTGAAAAGAAGAATAACATTAAGCACTTAAAAGACTTAGTAGGTAAAACCGTGGGTGTATCATCTGGTTCAACCTCAGCTAAGGTTCTAGTACAGGCTTTAATTGACAATAAGGTAATTGAGGGTAAGGGCTTTGATGCAGCTACCTTTGATCCTGCTACTTGGACTGAAGGTGTGAAGTTCCAACAATTTGATAACTACCCTGCAATCTCTACAGCACTTGCTGCCGATGAGGTACAAGCATTCTGTGTTGATAAGTCAATTTTAAATATCTATAAGACCGCAAGCCGTGACTTTATTGAAGAGAGATTTGCTCCTCAAGAATATGGTGTTGTAACTAAGAAGGGCTCTGGCTTATCTGCTTATGTTGAGTCTTTAATTACTAAGTGGCTAGCAGATGGCACCATTGAGAAGTTAATTAAAGAGAACAACCTATAAGACTATAAGATAACTTGTAAGCTCATGGGCAGTGCCTGTGGGCTTATTTGTTAAGGCTTGGGTGTTGTGTAAAAGTTATAGTTTAAGAGCAATTTTGAGAGCTTAAAAAACAGAGGTTAACTTTAAAGTTAGGGCTATCACTTTGGGTTTTCAATTAACTTAGAAGAGTTAAACAAAATAGCTAGTTTTAACTTTAGAGCTACTTGTTAAAAGAGCGTAGAAATAGCATGAAAGAGATTACAAATAGCTTACACGTAGCTTACACATAGATATGAAAAACAGTAGATAAGGTAAAGATGTCTAAGGTAAAGATGGCTAAAATAAATATCATTAAGCAAATTACGGCCAGGATAAAGGATATATAAAGGTAAAGGATAGATAGAGATGGGCAATTTATTTTCACTAGATGCATGGAACTTGGTGTGGACCTTTAAATGTACCTTTATCTTAGGCTTTTTAACTACAGTTGGTGTGTCATTATCTGCTTTGGTGATATCTTTAACCTTAGGTATTGCCTTTGGCCTGATGGCAACTAGTGGCAATAAGATCTTAAGTGCTGTATCTCGTGTCTATGTTGAGTTTATTCAAAATACACCACTATTACTTCAGATCTGCTTTTTGTACTATGCCCTATCATTCTCAGGGCATGGCATAGGTATTTTATTATCAGGCATCATTTCAATTGGTCTTTATCATGGTGCCTATATGGCTGAAGTTATAAGGGCTGGAATTTTGTCAATTGCCAAAGGACAGTTTGAGGCTGCGTATAGCCAGGGCTTTAACTACTATGGCACGATGTATTACATCATCTTGCCACAGTCTATTAAGATCATACTTCCACCTATGGTAAATCAGGTGGTAAACCTCATTAAAAACACCTCATGTTTATACATTATAGGCGGTACAGATTTAATCTCACTTACCTACAGCTTTGTAACTGGTGCAACCACAGGTGGTGCGTATGGGCCTGCTTATTTGGTGTGCGGTATCTTGTTCTTTATATTTTGCTATCCGTTATCTACTCTTGCCTCTTACTGGGAAAACAGTTTAAAGCGTCGTGACAGGATGAGTGCGGGGGCGAAGTAGAAACGTTAAGTGAAGGATTTTGAATTGTAGGATTTTGAATTATTTGATTTTAATTAAGCCATTTTAATTAAGCCATTTTGATGAGATTGAATAGCTTAAAAGGATTAAAAGAGTTTATAGTGGTTAAGGATTAACAATGGAAGCTAATTTGATGCAAGAGTGGGCGGCAAGCTTTCACATTTTAACTATCGATGCGATTATCATCTACATCTTAAAAGGTGTGTTGTTTACTTTGATAATTTCAGCTATTGCTGTGACCATTGGTTGCTTGTTTGGCTCAGTGCTTGCCTTAGTTCGTAATTACTGTAATGCACCTAAGTACAGAATTTTTAAGTACCTAGTGATTACCTATATTGAAGTTTTTCGTAATACGCCATTACTTTTGTGGATCTTTATTTGTGTAGTGTTCTGCCCTGTTCCAAGTATCTTTGCCCATAAGTTATTTGGGTTATCTACAGTTGAAACTAAGCTGTTGTTTAAGGCATCAATTGCACTAATTTTATTTACTTCATCAGTAATTGCAGAGATCATTCGTGGTGGCTTAAATTCAATTCCAATAGGACAGTTTGAGGCAGGATATAGCCAGGGATTTAATGTGGTACAAGTTATGGTGTACATTATCTTGCCACAGGCTATACGTAATGTAGTGCCTACATTGTTGTCGCAGATCATTACGACAATTAAGGATAGTAGCTATTTAGCCAATGTCGCAGCAGTGGAACTTATGGCTAGAGTGCGTCAGGTGTTGTCCTCTGCGAACATCTACAATGGCTTAGGTACTATCAATGTATCTGATGTGTTTGTGCTTTATGGATGTGCTGCGGCTATCTACTTTATTATTAACTTTAGCTTGTCGCTTTTTGTAAGACATTTGAATTCTAAGAAGAGTAAGGTGAAGGTTGCGGTGGTGGCCAAGGCATAGAGCTTGGCGTGGTGTGTGTTGCATGAGGTGTTATTACAGCTGTGTTATTTCAGAGGTGACATTTTAAATATTAAGCTGCGCAATATTAAGTTTGAGTCAAGATTTCTCTACTCAAATCATTTCTTTTTCACGAATTAACGTGTCATCAGTCAAACTTTAGCTAAAAAGTCTTACAAATTGAATAGTTAGCACATTTTAGACTAAAGTTTTGCTCTACAATTTACGTAATTAAATAAGCATTAGTGATCCTTTGGGATTTACGTCTTTTAAGGCTAGGTTATTTGGTGCTATTAGGTTTGTAACTTTTTTGTTGACTTTAAACGGTAAGTTGCTTTTTTTACAGATTTAACTGTAAGGTAGCAGTTTTATTTAAGATCCAAATAATCTAGAAGAGATAAAGGTGTGATATGGCACATTATGTAGTTACTATTTCAAGACAGTTTGCATCAATGGGTAGAACCATTGGTTTAAAGATGGCCTCTAATTTAGGTATTGAGCTTTATGATAGAGATATCGTAAAGCACACAGCTGAAAGATTAGGTTTAGAAAAAGGCGAAGTCAGTCATTATGATGAGAAGACTGGTAAACGTAGCTTTTTCTTAAGAGATACTTACCTATTTGATTTCTCTGTATATGACATTCATAGAAATGTTTTTGAAGTAGAGAAAAACATTATCCAAGATTTTGCAAAAAAAGAATCTTGTATTATTGTAGGAAGATGTGCTGATAGTATCTTAAGAGATATGCCTAATGTACTTAATATCTTTATCTATGCTCCAATTGAAGAGAGATTAAAAAACTGTGTAGAACAATTAGGCATGGATGAGACTTCTGCTTTGGAGAAGATTAGAAAAGTAGATGATGCTCGTAGTGCTTATAGACATAAGTTCTGCCCTGAGTGTGTGTCAGAGTTTAATGACAGACACATCATGATCGATTCAAGTAAGTTTGGAGTAGAAGGTACAGCTAATATATTGACTGAGATTGTGAAAAGTAGTGTTGGGAAGTAAGAGTATATTTTTTCTTAAAGAAGCTCTTATCAATACATAAATAAAAAAAGGAAATATGGCATGGAGTTAGCAAAAAAAAACAGAGCCAGCTAAGGTTGTAGTTTGGGGAATAGGCGAAGATTATGACAATGTATACAATTCAATAGAGCTACAAATATTAAAAAATAATATAGAGATTGTGGCATTTTGTTGTAGATGTTACTGCTCTTTAAAAGTGACATAAATTTGCTTACACGGTTTGGCAAAACAAATCCCATCAACTTTGACAAAATCTAAATTCAATATCTGGATCTTTAAGCAATAAAAAAGCGGCCTAAGCCGCTCGTAAATTGTCATCTGTTTCTAATTTTAACCTACAGC
>ONCS01000201.1 GCA_900316375.1 uncultured Succinatimonas sp.
ATAGTAGCGCTACCATCTTTCATGATAGTTTTGATATATTGAGTTTTATCGACGTAATAGCAGTTATTTACGATAAAATCTGAAAATGTCTTTATATCTGTAGCAACTTTCTTTAACTTATCACTCATTCTACAGTCCTCAAAACAATAAAACTAATCTTCTTTGATTATAGGTTGTTTAGCTCGCTTTTGTAAGTTTGTAGATCAATTTTAGGATATTATTTTTAAGCATTTTAGCTAGGCAAAGATCTAAAGACTACATCGAAATTCTTCTGTGCTTTCAATTTGATCACGAGCTCTCTAAACTAGACAAACTACTCCCCCTTTTCTAAAATGACTGCAATTTAAATAGGCAGAAAGATATGAAATACCAAGCAGTTTTATTTGATTTAGATGGCACCTTATTAGATACAGCCAAAGATATCATGGGCGCTTGCAATCACACCTTAGAAAAGTACGGCTACAAGGCACTTTCTGAAGATCTTTTAAGAACAAAAGTTACAGCGGGTATGCGTGAGATGTTGAAACTTGGTGTTCCACAAGATAAATGGGATGAAGCCGGTATTGAAACTTTCATGCGCGATGAGTTTTCTAATTACTACTCCGAGCACATCGCTGATAAAACCGTACCTTTTGAGGGTATCGAAGAGTTAGTTACGGCACTTGAAAATAATGGCATTAAAACCGGTGTCATAACCAATAAATACCTAAAGCATGCCATGCGTGTATTAGATAATTTTGAGTTTTGTAAGCTCTTTGATTTAGTATTAGGCTGTGATTCATTAACTCACTCAAAACCTCACCCAGAGCCAATATTAAAGGCTTTGGAGATGCTAAAAGTAAATGCTCAAGAAACTATTTATATAGGCGATCATCTAAATGATATTACCGCAGCAAACGCAGCCCATGTGGATAGTGCGATTGCGATGTGGGGCTATGGCATGAATGAGTGTAAAGATGTTAACTTATGGGGCGCTACCTATAAAACTTTTAATGTCAAAGAGTTAAGTAAGTTAATTTTAAGTTAACGGTAGCTTACTGTGCTAAAATAAGCAAAAATCGAATTTTAAACCAACTAATTAAATTTTTCATGAAAAAGTTAATTCTAGCTACATGCGTAGCCTCAATTTGCTCACTAACTTCAGCTAAAGCTGCAACTGTATATGACAAAGATGGCACCTCTATGGACATCTTTGGTGATATTAAAGTTATGGCTATGTCAGATAGCGCAAGTCGTGTTATCAAAAGTAAAACTACTAAAAAAACAAATGATGCCTCTTTATTAAATGCTGTGTCATTGGGTCTTGCAGGACGCACCAAAATCACTGATGGCGTCTATGCAATTGGCTTTACACAATGGTTAATGCCAACTGGTAATAACGGCATTGATAAGATCAAGTCACGCCATCAATATGTAGGTGTGGATGCACAAAACTTAGGTACTTTAACCTTTGGCCGAGGCGATAACGCTTACTATGCTGTAGCAGGTGCTACCGATATCTTCAATGAGTTAGATAGCCGGGTTAATGATCATTATGCTTTTGGTGATGAAGAGCCTTCTTTATTTATGTACTCACTATCAACTTTAGGTTGGGATTTAAGATTATCTGCTCAAACTGCAGCAGATAGAATCAATGATACCGATGTTGATTTGAAAAAAGGTGCAGCCTTCTCCATGGCAACAAGAACAGAGTCTGGTATTTCGGTTGCCTACGGTGTAAGTTACTACAAGTTTAACTACGATGATAGTGACAATCGTACAGTTAAATATTTCCAAGGCGTAGTCAATAAGATGCATGGAGTTGAGAGTAGTAACCTTACCTATGCCAACTCCCAAAGACCAAGATTTAAAGTAGATAAAGGTATTTCTGTATCCTACGGTACATTTGGTGAAGGCTTGTATGCGGCTGTAAATTACACCATTACTAAGTACAATACCTTTACAAATCACCTTTACACTGTAGAAGGTGTTTTAAACTACACCTTTGACAATGGCATTGGCCTTTCCACAGGTTATGGCTTAAAACGCTTTAAAGGTGCAAATGTGATAGCAGATTTAACAATTGGTGCTTACTATAAACCACATCCTGCTTTCACCTTATTTGCAGAAGCTACCTTTGACACAGGCTCTAAGTGGGATAGGTACTATACTAAAGAGCTAAAAGAAGATTTAGTTTTAGATAGAAATAAAGCCTTAATTGGTGCACAATACTCATATTAGAAAAGATTTCAAATTTTTTAGGATATATAACATGTTAAATAAAACTTTAAAGTTTTCAGTGCTAGCTGCATCAGCACTTCTAAGTTTTCAAGCACTAGCTGCAGGTGGTTTTAAAGTACCTGTTCACTACAATATTGAATTAGTTGATGGCGTTGAAGATCCTGGTAGCTACAGCCGTTTTTCACGTACTGTAACTTTAGCTCCTGGTAAGCACCAGATTGTTTTAACCTTTAAAGATAACTTTAAGTCAGGATCAGATAGCCATATTGTGCAATCAATCGATCCTCTAGTTATCGATATTGCTGATCTAAAAGATGATCAAGTTGTAACCTTTGATTACAAGAAACCAGCTAACGAAGATCAGGCAAAGCGTTTTGCTCATGCTCAGAAAATTACTTTAACCGACGTAAATGGTAAAGTTTTAGGCAAGAGCGAGGCTGACTACTACATATTAACCTCAGATAACGGTTTTTCAATGATGCGTGACTACAAAAAAGAGTTACAAAGCTTAAACCGTTTATATGCTCCAACCTTAGTTGCTAATGCTGATCGTGGTTTAGAGATGACTGATTACGGTTCAAAGACCATTCGCGCAGGATCTGAGGCCCAAGCAGCAGCTCAAGGCACTGTACAAGGTCTAACCTTAGAGCCTATGGGTGGTGATTCATCAGCTATGACTACCTCACGTACAGGTCAAGGCAAGGTAAATGCAGCAACCTACAATAACCTAGTTGATCTATACAATAAAGCCGACGATGCAACCAAACTTAAGTTTGTTAAATACGTAATGGCTCACTAATTAAATCTTATGGCAGCTTATATAGCTGCCATAATTGTATCTACCTTTCACCTTTAAAGTTGTTTTTATGTCAAAGTCCCCTCTTAGCGTCATTGTTTTAGCTTATAACGAAGAAGAAAATCTTCCAGATTGTTTAGCATCGATTAGCTTTGCTGATGAAATTATCGTCATTGACTCTGATTCAACTGACAAAACCGCAAAGATTGCTAAAGAATATGGAGCAACTGTCTATCAGCGCAATTTAAACAATGACTATGCAGCTCAAAGAAACTTTGCTATTTCTAAAGCTAGCCATGAGTGGATACTAATGCTTGACTCAGATGAAAGAGTAAGTGCTGATCTTGCTCATGAAATTCAAGTCTGTGTTGAGGTTAATAAAGACTTTTGCTATCAATTAAGCCGTGAAAATCACTTTAAAGGTGGCGTGTGCCGTCATGGTACTTTAAGACCTGATAGGGTGGAAAGACTTTTTAAAAAGGAAGGATCTTTCTATGAAGGCATTATCCATGAGAGATTACACAGCCCATATCCAAAGAAAGTTTTAAAAGGTAAGCTTATTCATTTTCCATATAAATCATGGTCTGTGCACCTACAAAAGATGGATAAGTACACTACCCTAATTGCTCAAAAGTATTTTGAAAAAGGCAAACAGTCTAACTTTTTAAGAGATGTCGTCATTAAGCCTTTGTGGGCCTTTTTAAATATGTACATTTTGCGCCTAGGATTTCTTGATGGAAAGCTAGGATTTGAATTTTGTGTGTTACACTATACATATACATTAGAAAAATATCTAAAACTCAATAGTTTAAATAAACATCAAGGACGCATTTAATGCTCATCTCAGTAATCATATCAACTTACAATAGGCCAAAAGCGCTTGAGCTTATCCTAAAGTCTTTTAACTATCAGACAGACAAAGATTTTGAAGTTATTGTCGCTGACGACGGTAGCACTTCTGATACCCGTCATATGGTTAAAAGAATGATGATGGACTCTAACTTTCCTATTACCTATGTAACTCAAGAAGACAAAGGCTTTAGACTAGCAAGAATTCGTAATCTTGCAGCGACTAAAGCACAAGGAGATTATTTAGTATTCCTAGATGGCGACTGCGTTCCTCGCAAGAATTTTATTCAGATGCACCGTATGCTTGCTCAAAAGAACACCATTGTTGCAGGTAACCGCATCCTCTTATCTGAAGATTTTACTAAAGAGATTGAAGGTCAATTTAAAGATATCTGTACCTATTCTTTCATTAAGTGGTTCTCTTTATACTTAAAAGGATCAATCAAAAGACTTCACCCTTTAATTACCCTCCCATTTAACTTTGGGCGCAACCTTGGTGCTAAATGGAAGAAAGTTCGTGGCTGTAACTTTGCTTTATTTAAAGAAGATTACATAAAAGTAAACGGCTGTGACAGTGATTTTGAAGGCTGGGGCTATGAAGACAGTGATTTAGCTATTCGCTTAATTCACGCAGGTCTTTCCGTAAAATCAGGACGCTTTGCAACTGCTACTTTCCATCTTTTCCACCAAGAGAACGATAGATCTAAAGAGCAAGATAACCTAAAACGTTTACAAGAAAGAATTAAAAGTTCAATTATTGAAGCGCAAAATGGCATAAAACAGTTGAATATTGAGTAATTAGGTTTACAAATGTGGAGTTTACGTTTTTGTAATTTGTGAACTTGTTTTAATTTTTTGCAATTATTCATTGTTTTTGAACAGAATATTAACCAACTCGTTATACATCAACATTTTTTAATTTATAATCAAGATTGTTCAACTCCTGCCGTTATTGGATTAGGTGGGAGTATTTTCAATCAATTCATTAGACACCGTAAAGCATTATGAGTAAAAAAAGTACATTGGGAGTAAAAGGACAATTAGTTGGCGCATTTGCTGCCCTAATTTTCTTTGTAGTCGTTGTAGCAGCTGTGGCTGTTTACACTGTTGGTAATTCACTTTCTGTTGCTCAATACGCAAAAAGCGTAATTGAAGATAGATACGCCAAGATTGTTGACGTATCATGTGCAACTACCGCTTTCCGTGATGATTTAGTTATCTTTAATAACAATGTTGCAAGTTACAATCCAGAAACTGCAGCTAAAGCTGATGCTGACATTGAAAAATTAAAGGCTACTCTTAACGCAGTTACCTTACATATTGCATCTGACATTGCTATTTTTGATAAGGTAAAGGCTCAATTAAACTCATGCGTTGACATCTACAAGAACAAGATGGAAAGCATGGTTGACAAGGGCTACTCTGTTGATGTTCGTAATTGCTATAACAACGAATTATTCCCTGTAATGAATGAAGCTATCAATGAGTTAAATCAACTTGTTGGTGCTTACTTGCAGCGTGTTGATAACGAGGTTACTACCCTAACTTCTATAACTCCAATTGT
Organism: uncultured Succinatimonas sp.; assembly: GCA_900316375.1. GTDB lineage: Bacteria > Pseudomonadota > Gammaproteobacteria > Enterobacterales > Succinivibrionaceae > Succinivibrio. The sequence goes on from ONCS01000201.1 coordinate 5,430, forward strand.
TATCATCTTAGTTGTAGCATTCATTGCTATTATCTTCTCAGGCTATATCTCATGGAGATTACCAAAGGCATTCGTTGGTATCTTAACTTACTCAGTTAAGAATGCTGCAATCATGTCACGTGGTGATTTAACTCAGCCTGTTGTAAACATGAACAAGCGTACTGATGAGTTTGGTCAGTTATTAAATTCATTAGAAACCATGCGTACTGATTGGCAAAACAATGTACGCCTAATTAAAGATGCAGCTCAATCAATTGAAGAAGCATTCACTAAGATTAATGAAGTTACAACTGACATGAATACTCGTGCTCAAGAGTCTCAGTCACGTTCAATTACTGTGGCAGCTGCTGCTGATGAGATGGTATCTACCACTGGTGATATTGCTAAGAACTGTGAGTCAGCAGCTTCTAACTCAACTCAGTCTAATGAAACTACCCGTCAAGGTGTGGAGAAAGTTCAGCGCACCATTGAGGGCATTCAAAACCAGGTTATCAAATCTAAAGAAGATGCTAACAACGTTCAGTCTCTTGTGGATCAAGCTCAAAAGATTGGCACTATTGTTCAGACCATTGATGACATTGCAAGTCAGACTAACTTACTAGCACTTAACGCTGCAATTGAGGCA
>ONCS01000199.1 GCA_900316375.1 uncultured Succinatimonas sp.
CATTTAATATTTCTTAAATTTAAAGAGCAGATCACACTTTGTAAAAAAGCGTTATATTTCAACAAGATACTAAGATCTTGGGTATAAAAAACAAATATCAAAATTACAAAACTAGCTCTAATCGATCAATACTCTTAGTTTCTTTGGATGCTACTAAGACGTAGCGCTTGAGTTCAAGAGTTGGCAGTAAATTTCCGTAGTCTCTTTTAATAATTTGCTTTTTAGCCTCACAAAATTTCTTATCAACCTCAGATTGATTTGTTGCTAATTTAAACTCAAATACAAAACGGTGGGTGCGAGTTGGGATCATTAAGTCCATTCTGCCACAGCTGTCCTGCACCTCAACATAATTGTCGATGCCCATTATTTTTAATGACAATGAAATCAGGTCACGAACCGAGTTTTCATGATCGAAGATGGAATTGTAATTAGAAAGATTCTTTAAAATCAGATTTAAGTCAGTTTTTAAAGACTCTATGTCAGTGTTCAAAAGATATTTTAAGATCTGTCTGCCAAGGCTTCGAGTTAAAAACTGTCTAGAGTTACATTTTAAGATTTTATCTACAAAAAGCTCAGAGAGTTCTGCTTTTATCTCTAAATTAGGAGGTAATAAAGTAAAGGTATCTACATCACCACTTACTACACTCAAATATCCTGTCTGAAAGAGTAAGGCACTTTCTGAAATCTCACTGATATTCATTGAGTTATTGAGTGCCTGACGACTAACTCTAATAGGAATATTGAAATTAGCTCTATCTAATTGCTCATCAAGATTGCCATCAAAGTAACGCCTTGCATAGTACTCATAGACTAAGGAGGTTTGAGCGGTTGAAGCCCAATAAGAGATAATCCCTGATCGAGGATTTTTCAGAAAATTTAATACCGACCATGGATTGTAGAGTTTTACACTTGCCATTTCATCAAAGCAGTAGCCATCATAAAACTCTTTGAGATCTTGCTTTAACTCAACTAATGGTTTGTTTAATACTTTAGATGCATGCTCTAAGTGCTCCTTAAAGTAATACTCAAACTCTTCTACACTAAAGCCTGTAATTCCCGCATACTCAATGTTCATGCTAATATCTTGCAGATTGTTAAAGGCAGAGAAAAGGCTGGCATTAGAGAAACGACTTACTCCAGTGATAAAGAAAAAACGAAGGTTCTTTGTATTATTTTTGATTGCATTGAAAAAATCATGCAAGATTTCTCTAAATTTTTCAAAGAGCTCTTTATTATTAATATTTGTAGCTAATTGACTGTCATACTCGTCAATTAGAATTACAATAGGCTCTTTTGTAAGCTTTAAAATCTGTCTGATGATAGAATTTGGAGCATCTTTTTGAGTATCAGAAATATCGATATCAAATCGCTCTGCTGCGGCTAATAAATCAGAATTAAAATCTTTGATAAACTGCTCTGTATTTTTGCTATTCATGTCTGCAAAGTTTAGATACAAAACTTTGTAAGTCTTATCAGTCCACAGCTTTTCGATAGCAAGGCCTTTAAAATACTCAAGACCGTGCTCAAATAAGGATTTAAAGGTAGTGGTAAGTATGGATTTACCAAATCGGCGAGGTCTTGAAAGAAAATAAGGAGCACCTTCATCACTTGCTATTTTATAAACAAGTTCAGTCTTATCAACATAGACACAATTAAGCTGTCTTAATTTTTCAAATTCAGGTATTCCAACTGGTAATTTCTGTAATTCCATGTTTTCCTTTCTCCTCATGCTTAAATCAAATTTTAGCATTTAATTAAAGTAGCGTTCATTGCTTACCTAAATTTTATTCAAAGATTTCATCTTAAAATAAGCAAAGAGAGATTTAGTTTTTTAATCACTAACTTACTTGCTCATGAATTAGCACATGCCTTTGGTATTGCTACCTTTACAAATTGCACATATAGGGACTTATGCTTCAAGGTAGAAATGTTATCTCTTTAAACCTAGGTAGCATTCTCTATGTAGGTCAAGGTGAGGATGTGTTTGGTGAGGTGAATTACTATTATAGGTTCAAGCTCAAATTAGTAATTCTAGTTTGAGCTTCTACTCTTTTCACGATTAAGCGCTGTCTTTCTAAACCATGATAAGATTCTGCGCCATTGACTGCATCTCACCTTGTTGCAGTTTCTCTACTATGTCCTCTAGCAATGGCTTAAACACTCGTAGTAGCAATGTATCAAAACTACTTGGTAGCTGATATTTTTTTATTGGCAGAATATTACTTTCAATACATTGTAGATCTTGCTCTGTAAGTTCTTTGTACATCTCAAAAAGCTCACTTTCGCATGATCTATCTACCAGGTACTTTTGATACAGATTTGCAAAACTTAGGTGGCGTTGTAAAAACTCTTTAAACTGAATTTCAAAGCGCTTATTATCATTTACTAAAACTAAAAACTCATCAAGTAAGGATACTGAGTCTAATTCATCATAATAAATCATCAATTAAACTATCAACCTTTTGTGAAATTTCTTGGCTGTTGTTCAAAGTATTCATTGTGAGCCTTACATTTGAGTTAACAACACCTTTTTGAACTACACCTGCAGGAAGGGAGCGGTCATCTTCTACCTCTTGCTCTTCAACCTCAAACTCATCTCTTGAAAATTGAACTTTGGATAAATCAATCTCAACTGCGGTTTTGAAATCTTCATTACTTTTGAATCTATTTAGTACTGCAGTTAGTAAGGCATTAGTACGCTGATTTGATAAGTTTTTATGTTTAGGATCTTTAAAGATTTCAGGATGGTCTTTGATGATAGCCTCTGCTGTCATTTGAGCTTTAGTAAACATCATCATTTCTTTTTTATCAGCACGAGGATGTTTTAAAGTAAAGCGAGCTAACTCATTCATGGTAGATGATGGCAGATTTTCAATATCCTTTAAGGTAAGTTTACTTGCCTCACCATCGACCACTGTACCATGATGATTACGTAAAATGATCTCTTGATTAAAGCGTCTTAAATCACGATTTTGCTCCATAAAGTTGTCGAGATTCTCGTCGCCATACTCATCTTGATGGGTAAGCATATCTGCCTCAATGACCTTTAGAAGATCACTAGGATCATTTAAAGTGATGTTAACTTTAGCAAATAAAGAGGTACCTTTAATCTTTAAAATGGCGTGCCGTCGTTGCCAACATGACCTGTAAAGCGTAAAGTTCTGTCGCCTACGCGTGCTTTAAAAGAGAAATCTCCGCCATCTTTACTATTTTTGCGTAAAGCTTCTTTTAAG
>ONCS01000094.1 GCA_900316375.1 uncultured Succinatimonas sp.
ATAAAAAAACAACCTTAATTTACTAATTTTTAAAGAAAATATCAGAAAATCTTGGTTGTTACGTTACAATATTTTCGGGGAAGTAGGATATAAAGTAAAAAGAAAGAAGTGTGATTGAATTTACCTAAATTACATTGATCTGCGGTAATTAAAAGACATCGCCAAGGTATTACCATCAACAGAACCTAAATCACCACCTAGTGGTACACCGGTTGCAATCTTTGATACCTTAATGCCACGCTTTTTAGCCATTGCAGCTATGTAGGATGCAGTTACATCACCTTCAGGGGTTTGCCCTACTGCGATGATTAACTCCTCAACATTTTCTGAATCTAAACGCTTAGCAAGTACATCAAGACCTAGGTCTTCAACGGTAATATGCTCAATAGCACTCATATGACCATGAAGGACAAAATACGATCCAGAATATGAAGATGAAGACTCGATGGCCTCGACATCAGTTGGAGTTTCAACTACACAAATAGAGCCACTAACACGTCTTTTATCAGATTTACAGATAGAGCAAAGCTCACCTTCACTGTCAGTGTAATTTCGACATTGCGGACAAAGACTAATGTGGCTTAGACTCTCTTTGATAACCTCAGCCATTTTTAGGCCTTCAGGGCGTTTTTTATCTAAAAGATAATAAGCGATGCGAGTAGCACCTACAGGTCCAACACCTGGCATTACCTGTAGGGCTTCAATTAGGTTATCTAAAAGATTAGATGAGGACATTATTAGAAAGGAAGTTTCATGCCTGGAGGTAACTGTAAACCGCCAGTTACTTTAGCCATCTTCTCTTTTGACTGCTCTTCAATACGACGCTGTGCATCATTGAAAGCAGCTGCAATTAAATCTTCACAAATATCTTTGTCATCTTTGAAGATTGAATCATCAATCTCAACACGACGAACTTCGTGGCCACCAGTTACAGTAACTTTAACTAAACCTGCACCTGACTCGCCTACTACTTCCATATTAGCGATTTCTTCTTGTGCCTTCTGAAGACGCTCTTGCATCATTTGAGCCTGCTTCATCATATTGCCCATGTTGAACATGATTTGATCTCCTAAAAAATTTTTCAAAAATTGTACTTAATCTCAAGGCCTTTTGCAATTTTTAAAGCGCTATTCTTTTAAGTACCACGAAATTTGTTTAATGAATTTATCTTCTACTCAAAGCCTAAAATAGCACTAAAGCTCAATTAAACGTAAAGCACGTTTGCCAAGGCCATAAATCTCAGCTACCTTTCTATCTATTTTCTTTAAGATCTCATGGCGCTTTTGCTCATCACTATCGTTTAATTCATCAAGTTCATCGACTAAGAATTCAATATGGCGTTGATCATCGACACTTGCCATTGGAATTGGCACTTCTTCAAGGAGTGAGCGCAAGATCTTAATAGTGTGGAATTTCTTTTCAAAGTAGAAACGTACTGCACTTGAATTTAAAACCGCGGCTAAATATACAGGAGATAAATCCTTAAACTTTGGTACTAATAAATTACAGCTATTAAGGGTTAGTCTGCCGTGGGTATCCACAGCTACAATTGGATATTTAGCAATAAATCTATAGACTAGCTTTACAGGTGCACGATAAAACTCGGTTGGTGCTACCTGTTGGAAGTTGTTTCCAACAAATTTTAAAAAGCTATTTGGCTTGTTAATTTTAAAAGGCTCAACATCAATACCACGTAAGACACCTTCTGTGCCTTTTTCTTGAGTTTTAAAGATTGAGCCATTGTTAGAGCCTGTGACAATACCTAAAGCAAAGTCAGCATGACCTCGTAACTTAATACAGTGATCTAGATCATCCATCTTGTCTAAAACTAGGGCTTCTTGATCGGTTATCTTGAAGTTAAAGTCAAATGGATCACGTTCTCGGCGTACTACATAAGTAGAGTCATTGGTATTAACAATTACATCACCTAAAGCACCTTCAAATGAGGTTTTCTCTAAGGTTAAAATTACGCTTGGACACTGTACTGCGTGGAAAACTTCACCTAGGTATCGCACGGCTTTGACACGCGCGTTTTGAGTAATAAAAGCGCGAATTGTATCGTGTGATGCTACATTTAGCAATGCCTCAGGGAGTACGAACTGAACAATACCGCCTTCTTGCAATAAGTTTAATGAACGCTCTACGAACAAATCAGCAAAGCAAGGACGCTTTTTCTGTGCATTAACTAAGGTTTTAGCATAGCGTTTAATCACCTCAGGATCTTCACATGAGCCCCATGGAGGGTTACCGATTACTACATCAATATGAGGTAAGTGCTTTGAGGTAATAGTGTCGCATTTTAGTAAATGAGTCTCTAAAGTCTTTCTATCTGAGCATTTACCAGAGAGCACAAAGTTGACTCTTGCTAAAGTTACAGAAAAGCCATCTAAGTCGCAGCCATACAAATCGTCAACTCTTGCGCCACGTTTTAAAAGACGTAATAAGAAGTTACCAGATCCGCAGCAAGGATCTAAGAACACTCGACCTTCACAAACTTTTAAAGTCTCAACAGCGGTATCAGTTAGATTTTGTGGAGTGTAGTAACGACCTGATTGACGGCGTAGAGATAACTCCATTAAAGATAAATAGATAAGACCTAAAGTATCTTCATAAGGTACAAAGCGCAGTAGAAATTGAGGAAGTTTAGTACAAGCCTTTTTTAAAGCGCTTTTTGAAGTTTTATTGATAAGCTCATCTAAAAGCCACTCATATTTTGAAACATCTAAGTCCCCTTCTAGGAAGGCTTTAAAGAAGTTTTCATTAAGCTTAGTTTTAATTAAACGCGCATCAATTAAAAGCTGCAGAAATGACTCACATAAAAGAGCGGTAATTGCTGTAGAGGTGCCTTTAAAGTTTTTAACTAACATGGCAACTGCTGCATGGTTAGGAGACTCACGTGAGACGTAATTTACATAAAGTTCTCTTCCCTTTAAAGCCGTTTTATTACGACGTGACTTTAAAGCATTTTTCGCACCGTCATGAAGTGAGTTTAATAACTTTTCAATGTCCTCGCGTAAGAATAAGTAAACATCTTTAGAATTATCCTTGGTAACAATTGGAGTGATTTTACCTAGCCTTAGCCAATTACGACCAGTAGCCTCAGAAATTTCTAAAAGCTTACATACAGCTTGCAAGGTTAAATACTTTGGCTTTTTGGTAGTAGTTGAGGTCATTTTAAGTCACTTACTTTGATTGAAAACTTTATCTAAATTAGCTTTTTTTTACTGTTGTAAACTCTTACTAATTAGGGGATTAATACATAAATTAGCAAAAATTTAAAAAAGCAGAAATGATTTTAGCACAGGGTTATTTTATTTGTAAAATTTTAAAAAACAAAATATTTTCTTTTATTTATAATTCAATTAGTTAAGTTACATAAAAATTTATTAATATTATTATTAGCATGCCACTATTTTAAGCAATTTTCACATCTATGCTAAAATACAAGTCATGAATATTGTTGAACTAAATAAACTTACTAATAGTAAATTAAGTCACTTAAGTAGATCGCTTTATACTTTCTACTTAAGACCACTTGCTGAGCAAAATCAATGCATCATTGATTTAGTCTCAGTTGCTAATTATTTGTTCTCAGACAGTATCTACTTTAAAACCTTGCCAAACTTTGAAGTTGCAGCTATGGCTTTAAATGAGCTTGAGGAAATAGGGCTTATAAACCGTGTCGTAGACGGTGTTGAAATCAAACAAAATCCTTTAGATAAATTAAAGGCAAGTTCTTCCGATGAAGTCTTATCTAATCAAGATGTAGCTATCGAGGATCACGACAGTAAGCTTGTATCATCTCAAGAAAAGTGGCAAGGTGTGACCTTTACCCTACCTTTATTTGTCAAAGAATCTCAAGAGCTGCCAAAGCCTCCTTTTGCTATGACTTTATCCTGGCGCCCACAGGCAAGTTTCCATGAAGCATGTTTATTATGTGGACTTGAAGATTGCACCTTTGAAGAAAAAGAGCTTAAAGCTTTTACCTCATATTGGGCAGGACGTCATGAAACTCGTAATCAAATTGCTTGGGAGCGAGCCTTTGCACAACGTCTTTTAAAAGGACGTGTTGCTAAAACCAATAAAGTTAAAGCACCTACTATCAATGCCTTAGGTGAGATTAGTGAAAACAGTAGTTTAAATTCTGTAACAGCAAATTCTAATTTAAACACTGAAAATGAACATCAAGAACTAACAAATCCTGCTGACTTTATACCTAAGAGCAATCCTACTCAAAGCTCTTTAATGACAAATCTTCAAAAGAGTGAACATGAGCAAATGTCTAACACACTTGCAGATCTGTTCAAATGATCAAACATTTGTACTATATTCACCTATTACCATAACTTAGCAAGAACCATTATTGCTAATCAAATGCAGATATCACCAATAACCTACTAATTTTCTATATTTTTCCAAAATTACACAAAATTAGTGCTTTAAATCACATTTTTAGTGCTAAAATCAAACCTCCAACAATTACTACTTTAAAAAAAATTAAGCCTTTTGCTTGATTAAAACACACTACGAAAAATTAAACTTAAGCTTTATAGCTTTTGGAAAATTTTGGAGGTTATATGCAAATTTCATTTAATAACAAAGTAATCAATCTCGATACTCCAAAGATCATGGGCATTTTAAATGTTACCCCTGACTCTTTTTCAGATGGTGGCAAGTGGAATAGCCTTGATAAAGCTGTAGAGCACGCAAGTTTAATGGTTGAGCAAGGCGCTAATATCATTGATATTGGTGGTGAGTCTACCCGCCCAGGTGCTACCCCAGTCCCTTTAGATGAAGAATTACGCCGTGTAGTACCGGTTGTTGAAAAAGTTGCTAAAGAATTTGCAGATAGAGAAGATATCATGCTCTCAATTGACACCTCACAGCCAAAAGTCATGGAAGAGGCTGTAAAAGCAGGTGCTCATATTTGGAATGATATTCGCGCTCTACGTTTAGATGGTGCTTTAGAAAAGGCTGCTAAGCTTCAATGCCCGGTAATTTTAATGCACATGCAAGGTGATCCAAAGACCATGCAGGTAGATCCTCACTACACCGATGTTGTAGCAGAGGTTCGTGATTTTCTATTAAAAAGAGTAGATGATTCAATTAAAGCAGGCATTAAAAAAGAAAATATCATCTTAGACTTAGGCTTTGGTTTTGGTAAGTCTGTAGCTCACAACTACAAGTTACTAGATGCTATGCAATACTTTGTAGACTTTGGCTACCCTGTACTATCAGCACTATCTCGTAAGTCTATGATCCAAGCTGCTTGCCACGTAGATAAAGCCGATGAGCGTGTGGTAGGATCTGTTGCCGGTGCTTTATTAAGTATTGAACGTGGTGCACAAATGGTTCGTGTTCACGATGTAAAAGAAACTAAAGAAGCTTTTGATGTATATCAAGCTCTATTAGATTCAAGAAAAGCATAATTAAAATTAAAACAAAAAAGTCAAACACATGCATTGTTCTAACCATATTTTTGGAGAAATTTAAGTGTTTCCTTATATTCTAGCAGGCTGTGCGGTAAGCTCAGTAGTTTCAGCATTACTGTGTCTTGTAATTGGAGCTAGGTTAATTAAAAAGTACTCAAGACCTTTATCTCTTGTAGCTGTAGGCTTTTTAATCACCTTAGCTGTAAGCCATATTATCCCTGAGGCTATGGAAGAGGCAGATCCTCACAAAGCAGGTATTATTATCTTAGTTGCAATTCTGTTTTTAACCTTCTTTGAGATGTTCTTCTTCTCAACTCATCATGATCATTGTGAAGGTGCAATCAATGATTGTGGTTGTTGCACTCCTGCTTTTTCAAATGGTGTGTTTGGCATTTTATTTGGCTCAGCTCTTCACAACTTCTGTGATGGTTTAGTAATAGCATCAGCTTTCTTAGCAAGTCCTGCTCTAGGTTTTGCTGTAACTATTGCTGTTTTAAGTCATGAAATTGCCCATGAGCTTGGTGATTATGCCATCATGCTTGAAAGTGGTTTAACTACTAAAAAAGCCTACATTGTAAATCTTGTAGCATTTAGTGGTTGTGTTTTAGGTGGTATTTTAGGTTACTTTATTTTAAGTACTTTAGAAGAGTTTATACCTTATGCTCTAGCTCTCTCAGGAGCTAGTTTCATCTATGTAAGCTTATCTGATCTTTTACCAAGACTTAGAAAAGCTGATAACAAAGGAAAAGTGATCTTGCGCTTCTTCTTTATCCTAGTAGGTGTAGTTTTAGCTTTAGTTATTGCAAGCCACGACTAAGATATTCGTTAAGATCAAAAAGGCCTTAGCAAATAATATGTTAAGGCTTTATTTTTTAAATTTTGATGAAGTCAACCACCCACCGCTTAAAGCTACGCTTTTGAAGCGGGGGCTTCACAGCCTAGTTGACTAGACTAAGTGCTTAGAGCACTACG
>ONCS01000002.1 GCA_900316375.1 uncultured Succinatimonas sp.
CATCAGCGTCTTTATCAAATTGAGATGAGGATAATGACATTCTCTTTTCAAGCTCATCTAAAGCAGCTTGATCTTCAACTTCATTATTCTCTGCGTCTAAAGTACTATCATCTTGGCTGTCTGATACAGTGTCTTTATCTTCAGATGTAATTGCATCATCGTCATTTGGAACAGTCCAACTTACGGTATCTACATTATCTGTAGTATCAGCTCCTGCATCTTGAGCATCATGCTCTTCATGATTCTCAGGGACAATTTCATCAGGTAATCTTTCAGTTTCTGACTCATCTATCTTAGTTAAAGCATCATATGGATCTTCATCTGAATCAGATGGAGCATCAGTTTCTGCAACAGGATCTTCTTCTAAGATCACATCATCTGGAATTGTTTCCTCTTGAGGTTCTGCTACCTCTTCAACTTTAGCTTGCTCTTGAGCATGAGCTTCGGCTTGCTCTTTTTCAGCACTTTCACGAAGATATTGGTTAATCTCCTCATCACTCATTGGAGCTTGATTCTTAACACGCTCTAGATCTTCTGCAGTTGGAACAACTTCTTCTAAAGTCTCTTCATTGTGATCTTTTAATAACTCTTCAAGATTGAGCTCTGGCTCTTCTTTAGCCTCTACTTTATCTTCATGAGTTTCCTCTGGAGGGAAAATCTCATCTAAGTTATCAGTTACACTCTCTTGCTTTGGAGTCTCATCTAAAACTTCATTTTCTTGAGCTAAAGGTTCCTCTTTGAGGATCTCCTCAATAGGAGTTACACCTTCAGGGATAGTTTCAATCTCTTCTGTAGCAACCTCTTCAACAGGAGCATTTTGCTGTGCAAGAGCTTGAGCTTCTGCTTCTTTTCTATCTTGCTCAGCGCTTTCGCGTAAGAATTGATTAATCTCTTCATCAGAGATTGGAGCTTGATTCTTTACACGCTCAAGATCTTCTGCTGTTGGAACAACTTCTTGTATAGGCTCTTGTGGTTGACCTTGGAATAACTCTTCAAGGTTTAAGTCATCAGCTAGTGTTGTTGCTTCAGTTTCACTGTCCTGTGAAGACTCTGGAGTTAAATCTTGAGTAGTATCTTGAACAGGCTCTTCTTGCTCATTGCCGGCTAATAAAGACTCTAAGTCAAGATCATCATTTAGAACTTCATCTACATTTTTACCAACTATTGCCTGATGTGTAGTTTCATCAGCAACAGGCACTTCTTCAACCTCAGTTGAAGCTACATTATTTAAATTTGAAGGCTCTTCATCTGTATTAACATCTGAAGTAGTATCTTTAGTTTCATCATTTGATGCTTCTTCAATTGTGTCTAAAGAAGTATCTGCAACGCCTTCATCATCAGTTACAAAAGCAGATGCTAAGTCATTTGCCTCGCCACTTTCTTGATGAGTTTCATTTGTATCAAGGTTATCTAAATTATCAACATCGATATTATCAAGATTTACCTCAGTACCTACATCGTCTTCAGATTCATCAGCTTTATCTTCAACGCCTTCGTCATCGGTAACAAAAGCTGATGCCAAGTCGTCAGCTTCGCCACTTGTCTGTTGATTATCATCTGTTGCAAGGTCATCTAAATTATCAACATCGATGTTATCTAGATTTACCTCTGTCCCAACGTCATCCTCAGAAGGTTCAGATACACCAGTATTCTCTGTTACAAATGCATTATCAGTGTCTTTAACTTCATCTAAAGACTCATCAACTTTACCATCAGTTGCTAAATTCTCTTTGCCATCATTGATAGCCTCTAAGAAATCTTTCTCTTCACCTGATAGTGACTCATTAGCAAGATCTTCAGTTGCAACTTCTTCTTCATTTTCTGCATTAGCACTCTCTTGAGCATCTGAAATTACATCAAGATCTAAGTTATCAGCAGCATCAGCTGGATCAACAATTGGTGAAGCATCTTTCATGAATGCTTCAAGATCATCGCTTGCAGTTGCTACATTTGCATTATCTACAGAAGTGTCGCCTTTAGCCTTTTTAGCATCATTGTGCTCTTTAAAAGCTTGGTTTAAAGCTTCAATTTCGCTGTCAGGCTGAGATGATTCTTGATTTTCGCTTGCTAAAAGCTCATCTAAATTGTCAGTATCTATAACATCTGAAGTCTCCGTAGTTTCTTGAGACTCAGCTTTTTCCGCACTGTCAGCAACATTATCAAGATCTAATGCTGCAAGTAAATCATCTGGATTGTCAGAAGTCTCTGCCTCTACTTTAGGCTCTTCTTTTTCTTCTTTAGGCTTGAAAGCATTAGCAATGTCATCATCTGCGTTAGTTTCTAAATCTTCATTTAAGGCTGATGGACCGTCAGATTTTTCGTCTTTCTTCTCTGACTCTTCTTGCTCACCTAAAGCTGCAGCCCAAGCTGCTGCCATATCCTCTTGAGCTTTAGCGTCAGCATCTTCTTTGCTCTCGCCATTTTCAGAATTTGCCTGCTCATTTAAAGCAGCTGCCCATGCATCAGCAACTGATTCATCGTCAGATTTAACTTCAACAGTGGTATCTTTGCCCTTTTGCTCTTCTTCAAAAGCTTGATTCCACTCATCCATTACATCTGATTTAGAAGAAGCTTCATCTTCAGCCTTAGTATTAGCCGCCTTATCCCAAGCCTCTTGAGCTTCATCTACAGGCTCTGGTGCAGGTGCAGAGTCATCTAATAGTCTATCGCTTGAATCAAAGCCTTCATCATCATTTAAAGGAGGAGCTGATTTTGGAGGTTCTGCTTCTAAGGCTTCAACAACAGATGCTACATTCTCAGATGGAGCTGAGATTGCGTTGGTGTTTTGATCTTCTTTTGGAGCTTTCTTATCATCAGTAGGAGGTACATCATCAACATCGTCATCCCCACCAGCTGGAGCTTCGATATCAACTGAGCCATTTTCATCTGATAATAAGGTATTGGTGTCATCAAAATCATCTTCTAAATCAAAGTCATCAGTTAGTGCCTTTGAAGTTGCACGAGACTTAAACTTGAAGATCACGAAGGTTAGAATTAAAACTAATGACAATAGACCTACACCAAATAAGATCATCATCATTGGCTTGTTTAGATCAACTGCTGAGGCTGGAGCTTCAATAGAGAATTGAGATAGCTGCATTTGCATATCTTCAATTTTCTCATCGTTAGCAAGCAGCATCTCACGCATTCTGTCATTATCTTGAGAGATCTTGGAAATTTGACCTTTAATCTCAATGATATCTTGCTGAATGTTAGCAATAATTCCGTCGTAATGAGAAGATAAGGCTGAAACGCTATCTGAAGCGGTCTTAGCAGTAGCTGCTGATGACTTTTTCATTCTTTCAATAGCATCAGCTAATTGTTGCTGTAATACCTTATTTTTCTCATCAATGGCCTTTTTGGTGCCATCTAACATAATACGAATAGCACGGGCATCAACTGAAGCATCAGCTAATTGATTGCCTAAACTTTGTAAATTGATATCAGTTGATGGAACAACTTGTGAGTTTTGCTGACGTTGTTGAGCTAAGGTTGCAGGAGCTATAGGATTAGTCTCAGGATGTTCATTAGTTGGATCATCTTGAGTCTTACGCTCAGTTGGAATGATCTCGCCTAAATCACGCTGAGCTTGAGCTTCTTTTTGCTCACGAATTTTAGTCTCAGTTGCCACATAGGTATCACTATCAGCATTGTTATTAGCTGTAGGATTACGACGCAAGATCTCATTAGATGTAATTCTGCTGTTGTTACTTGGGACTGTAGCAACAGGAGCTACAGTTCTAAGTGGTGGTAATTGCATACTACCACGTGAAAGTAGCTGAGAACCGACACGAGTATCTTCTAGAGCAATGGTCTTATCATCAGGAATTCTAATGGTGGTTTTGTTAAGACTATTTACATTTCCTCCTGCAAATGCCTGTGGATTATTTCTGTAAATAGAGGCAACAATTTGGAACTCATTAGTTGATCTATCAGGTGCGATGAAACGATGTGCAACCGACCAAATAGTGTCACCTTGCTTAATATCATATGTTCTAAATGAATTAGGGGGTACTTCATTTACAGCATTGTTATTAAGATTTTGAGCAATTGCAGCACGATTGTTTACAGGATTTGCACGCACAGCTCTAGTTGCATTAGGGGTTGCAGCTGTAGCAGATGGTGCACGAGTATTAGTTGCATTAACTGTAGGGGTAGTACGGCGTGGTGTGGTACGACGAGGAGCGAGTCTTGGAGCTTGTACAGCAGGCTGGGTATCCTCAACCTCTGGACCTTGAATTGTGATGGTAAAAGTACCATCATCAGCTGACATTGCCGAAAATGGCAAAAGTAATGACAAAGCAGCAATTATGCTTGCTTTTTTTAAACCACGCATTTATATCCCCTAAGCGTTGTACAATCAGTCATAATCTTACCTTATTTTCTGACTGTCAAAATAAAGTAAGATCTCATTTTGTACAACTTAATGCATATTTCGTGCACAAATTATCGCTTTTTTGTAGTTTTGGTAATTTGTGTCTTTAAATTTGTCCTAAAACTAAGCAGAGAAAAGCTCTAAAAATATAGAGCTTATTATCTTTTTTCGGAAGTTTTAGAAAAAATCTTTAGTTAAATATTATTAGATACAAGCTTTGCAATCTCAACACAAGAAATTGCCTCGCCTCGACGGGTATTATCCATCATGATAACAAAGCTAAATGACTTCACACCTTGCTTTTCTTTACGTAAGCGAGTAACTAAAACTTGTCTTTCGTTAATGATGTCAGCTACTGGGCTTAATACATCCTCTTTAGGAGCTAGAGCTACATATTGAGATTTTTCAAAAGCCTTTTCTACTTCATCAACAGTTGCTTGATCTTCAAGATCAACGTTTACAACCATGGTGTGGCCATAAAATACCGGAACTTGAATGCAAGTAATTTCAAAACCGCGCTCAAAGTCACCTAAAATTCTTTGCACTTCATTTGAAATAGCATTTTCATGATCTGAATAGCCATTTTCTTCTAACACGCCCATACGGGTATGAAGATTAAAAGCAAGCTGAGCTGGAAAACCTTGATGCTCTGCGGCCATGCCATTTAATAATAAGGTGGTCTCATGAGCTAAAGTTTCAGTACCTAAACGACCTAACTCAGATACAGACTCTAAAGAGGTTACAGTTGCTTTAGCTACGCCAAACTCATCATGAAGAGCAGATAGTGCTAAACATAACTGTACAGATGGAGCTAAAGCAGGAATAACCAAACGCTGCTCAATAGCCTTTTTTACATCAAAATCATTAATTTCAGGTACGATAGTTACAGTCTTATCATCACCAGAGAATAAATGGGAGTTGTCGATTACAATACAGCCTTTTTCACGTGCTACATTGATCCAACGCTGAGATTCATCTTGAGTTGATAAGAATAAAGCCACATTAGCCTTAGAAAAATCAAACTCTTCAATTGGGCTTACAAAGTAATTTTGATGATCTAAAGTTACTGCATCATATTCACCTGAAAGTGGTGATAAAGGATAAAGCTCATCAACTTTGATTGCTTGCTCTTCTAAGGTTTCAAAGACTAATTTACCAATGTCTGTATCATAACCATAGATTGCTAATTTTAATGCCACAATTGACTCCTAAATTTCCTAAAAATTTGGTGTTAATTGTACCACACACGTCAAGTGCTTAATGTATTTGATAGAATAAGACTTTCAAGGAATGTTAAGAGCTTAGAAATACAAACTCTTATCAAGAGATTTTGGGGTATTTTTTAAGGCGTCTTTCGGTTCTTTTTGGGCTGATTTATTCTTAGCTTCTTCAAAAGCTGCTTTGACATTTTTACGGATCACAGAAATTACTACGCCAAAGAGTTGAAAGCTTTTGGTCTTTTTGACCTCAATTGGAGGGTATTTGTGATTACCACTTAGTAATACAGGATTTTCGCCATCTTTTAGTTTTCTTAGCATAAACTTGCCATTGACGCTAACAACTAAAAGATCACCGTCTTTTACAACTGTATCACGAGAGCAAACAATCACATCTCCTTTAAAAATCCCCTCTTCAATCATCGAATCAGAACTCATCTTAAACATATAACTAGAAGGTCTTGATGAGGCTAAATATGCATTAAGATTTTGCCCTTTAATGCATCCTTCATGAATTTTATCTGACTCATCAATGAATAATTTTTTAGACATCTTCTTGATTTAATTAAGATTATGGAGACTGCTTATTAAGAAAAAGTGTTAACAAGCACGCAATTTTACAGCTAAATTACTGATGTTTTTGAAAAAATTTGACGGCGCCCTCAATAATTTATGATTTTTGTATTATATTACAATGAGTAAGGAATTTAAGAGAGAAAAAATTCTTAATCCAGAATGTCTTTAACTTAGCTTAGATAGGAATTTTGGTATGGCATTAACACGTGCAGAGATTGCTGAAAGACTAATCAACAAATTAGGTATCCCTAAAGCCATCGCACAAGATCTAGTTGACTCATTCTTTGAGGAAATTGCTAGAACTTTAGAAAATGGAGAGATGGTAAAACTAACCGGTTTTGGTAATTTTGAGCTAAAGACTAAGAGTGCACGCCCAGGACGTAACCCTAAGACAGGTAAGGAAGTTACCATCTCAGAGCGTCGTGTAACAACCTTTAGATCAGGTCAAAAATTAAAGAACCGCATTGATGTTCCATCAAAGTAGAAATTTTTGCGGTTTTTAAAAATATTTTTGAAATCTTAACGTTAAGATTTGATATTATATAGATAGAATAACAGCATTTATATAGGAAAAATTAAATGGAAAAGCTTGTTTATACTATTAAAGACAGAGATGGCGTTCATGCACGTCCAGCTGGTGCTATCATTAAGGCAATTAGCGGTTACAACTCAAAGATCACTTTAATCTACCAAGATAAGTCAGTTGATCTTAAAGGTGGTATCTTCGGTTTATTAGGCCTAGGCATTCGCTTCCAGGACACCGTATACATCCACGTTGAAGGTGATGACGAGAAAGATGCAGTTATTGCTGTTAAACGTGCATTTGAAGAGTACTTATAATCTCTAGGTTCCTCTTTTCTCAAGTTTTATAAAAAAGATCTGCTCTGTCAGATCTTTTTTTATTTTAATCTATTTTGTAAGGCATTATTTTCTTTAAGATAGCTTATAATTTAGTTAAGTTAATTTTTTGGGTCTCTTATGTCGATTAATAGCGAATTTCAACTTTTCTCTGAAGATTGTGGTGAAGGTTACGTAGATAAAACTATGGCAATTGCTACAATAAACAAAAGCATTACTGCCAAAAATGGCAGTAAGTTTTTGTGTCTCGCTAGACCAAGAAGATTTGGAAAAACTATTGCAGCTCACATGTTGCAGACCTACTACTCAAAATTCTGCAATTCAAAAGAATTGTTTGAGAAATTTAAAATATCAAAAGATCCTTCCTTTATACATCATCTCAATAAGTACAACGTTATATACCTTGATATGAGTATGTACGATATTAATGGGGAGAATGGAAAAAATTTCTTTAAAGATTTTTCAGACCAGACTATTCAAGATTTCTTGGATGCGTTTCCAGATATCTTTAAAGAAAATAAAGTTAACAGTATCTTTGAAGCTTTTAAAAAAGTAGCTGTAAAAACAAAGGAAAAGTTTGTTTTTATCATTGATGAATGGGATCTTCCCCTCCGCGAAGTTAAAGATAAAACTGTAAAAAAATCTTATCTGGAACTTTTAAGAAAATTATTTAAAGGTGAGTATGCATATAACATTGCCTTAGCATACATGACAGGCATTTTTCCAATTGGAAAATACGAGACGGATTCAGCTCTAAATAACTTTACCGAAATCAATATGATAAGAACTTCTTCTGACTTATCTTTGTACTTTGGTCTAAATGAAATAGAAGTTAAAGAAATTTGCAAAAATAACAATATTGATTTTACAAATACTAAGTTTTGGTATGACGGTTACCACTTAGAACAAACAGATATTTACAACCCTTACTCAATTTCAAGATTAGTTGCAGAAAAGTCATTTAGTTCTTATTGGACACAAACAGGATCTTTTAACGAAGTACTAAATGCTATAAATAATGACGTAGACGGAATTAAAGATGTAATTTTATCTTTAATGGTAGGAAATACAATTCATGATATCAATATTGACACTTTCAAAAATCCTATAACAGAAATAAAAGATAAAAACAGCGCTCTTGTTTACTTAGTTCACCTAGGATATTTGACTCTCAGAAAGATTGCCGAAAATCAGTACGATATTTATATTCCAAATGAGGAAGTAAGACGCGAATTTATCAACAATATTGATAGTGGAGAATCAATTTTCAATGGTTTTGAACAGTACTTTGAGAATTCTAAAAATGCTGCCATAGCCCTTCTAAATCAAGATACAAAAACTGTAGCAAAATCTATTGAAAAGACTCATAACATCAAGGTTTCATACAAAGACTATAATAGCGAAACTGCTTTAAGATATGTTGTAAAAGATACATTATTTGCTTTAGAAAAGTGGTTCTACAAACCATTTGATGAAATTCCTAGTCAAAAAGGAATAGCAGATCTTGTTTATATTCCAAAAGCTGATTTTGCAAAAACACAACCTGTTGTAGTAATCGAACTTAAATGGGATAAATCTCCGAAAAATGCTATTAAGCAAATTGAAGATAAAGATTACTTCTCAAGATTTAAGCATATGGGAAAAGGATTTTTGCTAGTTGGAATTAGTTATAATTCAAAAACGAAGCAACACGAATGTTCTACAAAACTAATAGAACAATAATCCTAATTTGCTATATTATTAAAAAAGATCAATTCTATATATAAGCCTTTTTAATAATAAAAATTATCACTTTTAGATCACAAATTTCTGTCAATTTTTCAAAATTCCCCTATAATACAAGTTAAGATTTAACTATCACTAATAATAATTATTACCTATATCCTTTATAATTTGGTTCGCCAATAAGAAAGTTATCAAATTAAAACTACGGAGCTCTTATGCTACAACGCACACGCACAGAAGAGATCATAAGTAGCCTAGGAAAGATGTTAAAGTTATCTTTATTCCTAGCTGTTGCTTACTTTGTCATAGCACTTCCTTTTGCAGCTTTTGCTTCAACTAAAAACATTACACCAACAAATGTTGAGAACATGGTGTCAAATCACGAGTTGACATCAACTGAGCAAACTAGAGCAACTGAGATCATCAAAAACGTCCTAAAAGTTACTAAAGAGAATATTCTTCAGGATGAACTACCATTGGCTAAAGCCAATGGTTTCGAAGGTCAGTCCTAGATATTGCTATCTAAGATCTACCTTCTTCTAAATTAAGCAA
>ONCS01000138.1 GCA_900316375.1 uncultured Succinatimonas sp.
ATAGTAGCGCTACCATCTTTCATGATAGTTTTGATATATTGAGTTTTATCGACGTAATAGCAGTTATTTACGATAAAATCTGAAAATTCCTTGATATCAGTTGCTACTGTTTTTAAATTTTCACTCATGTTAAATCCTTAAAAGTAGGAAACTTACCTTCTATAATTATAGATGCTTTAATTGAGTTTTGTAATGAAGAATCTCAAGTTCAGTGAAGAATATTTGATTTAGTTTTAAAGCTAAAAAAAGAGGACCTAAGTCCTCTTTGTAAAAGAAAAAGAGCGGTTCTTTTGATTAACGCTTTTGATGCATCTCACGGTTGATAATTGAGGCTTTATCGCCTTTTTTGAGGATAATGCAAACAGCTCCAGTGCCACCTTTCCAAACAGGTGCTGAATGAAAGGCTAGAACGTCAGGTAATTGTTTTAGCCAATGAGCAACATGACTTTTCATTAAAGCTTTAGGCTTAGAGCGTTCACCTTTACCGTGAATGATTAAGACACATCTAAACTCATGCTCTTTAGCAAAGCCTATAAACTTCATGACCTCGTTGTAAGCGCCTTCAATAGTCTTACCATGGAGATCAATATAGTCAGCTTCAGGATATTCTCCTTTACGTAGTTTTTGTACTACATAAGGTTGCACACCAGGTCGGCGAAACTCAAGAATTTCATTAGGCTCAACCATGTGCACAAAGCCAGAGGAAGCTGAATCTGTAACATCCTCAGGAAGACGAGTTGCGGCATCTTGCCTAATTTTAGCGGTGGTTTTATCTAAGACTTTGGTGGTAACTTCGATTTTATCTTGCTTTAAAGGGGCAATATCTCCACCTACAAGCTCGGTGAAGGCAGGATCTTGATGCTCTTTTTCTTGCTCTTTTAGTAAGGCTAAAAAGTCTAGTTCTTTGTTGTCCATAATTCTCTTTGAGGTTTAGCGTTTGAAAATATGGACCATATTACCAAATTAGGCTGCTGAATACACAAAGATAGTGAAAATTACGCAGATACAGACAAAGACAATGCCAGAAAATCTAAGTTTATTGTAGATACGAAGAGGGGATTTAATATCAGGCTCTTTACTACCTCCTAAACGAGGCAGACGTACTAAATTTCCTTGATAGTAACGAGGACCTCCTAAGCTTATGTTTGCATACGATCCCATCATGTCTAATACGATGGAGGCAACAGGTGTTTTAAACTCTTTATAGTGAAGTTTTAAATTCTTTAAAATGCGCAGAGCAAACACGGAACACATCATAGTGACAAATAAAACTACCACTGCAGGAATTAACAGAGCTTGTTCAAAGCGGTAGATAAAGGCGCCAAAGATCTCCCATCTTTTGTGTTTAAATGAAAATGAGCGATTCATCACCGCTACCATTTGCATGATGATAGCCCCTTCTAAGCCTAAGAGAATGTACCAGACCATAATAGCAAACCAGTTTATAAAAAGTCTCATTGCAACAGCTTCTGATAGAGCTTTGTTTATGCCCATTTCAGATAACTTTGAGCAGTCACGAAACATGATCTTTTGTAGCTCTATTTTGGCTAAATCTTTTCTTTCATCGCGTAGAAAGTGTTTTACCTCTAATGCTGTTTTTAAGACGATTTTAGACTCTAGTAAGAAAGGTAAAACTAAAAGTGACACAATCGTGTCATGATCGATAACAAAGCGTAAGACAATGATGATAAAAAGGGCAATTGATAGTAAGAAAAATGGCAAAAACACACTTGAAAATAGGGTTTGTCCTTGAGAGTTTTCCTTACGATTTACTTTAGCTGCCATTTTTGAAAATAATGGGGCTAATGAGGATAAACGCCAGGTGGCGTTAATTGGAAGGATAATTTCTAAAAGCATTGCTGTAAGCAAGGTCACAGCAGGGTATTGTAAGATGTCAAAGAAGGTACTTAACACATCGCCAAAACTTGCTTCACTTGCTGCATTTAGAATTTGCTCAACTTCCATTTTTCTCTCTTAATATTATTTTTTGTAATAATGATAATTAAAAGTGTAATTTGTAAATAAAGCTTTAGATACAAAAAAGGCTCTAAAACTTGCGTCCTAGAGCCTTTTTCTAAAGAATACCTTAAAGCATCTTAATTAGTGAGAGTACTAACTTTGCACTAGTCTCAGATGCGCTCTTTACATTAAACTCGTAGGTATCGATCTCATTTTCACATGAGCTATCAGATACTGAACGGATAATAATGAAAGGAACTTTAAAGCTATTTGCAATTTGTGCGATCGGTGCACCTTCACACTCAGTTACCATAGCATCACTATGAGTGTCGATAATTGCTTGTTTCTTCTCAGGGCTATTGATGAATTGATCACCAGAGACAACTAAACCTTTTTTGACTTTGTCTTTAATCTCAGGAATAGTCATAGCGGCAATTTCAGCTTTAGCAATCAGCTCAGGATTTGCATTAAAGTATAATTCCTGTCCTGCCATTTGTCCTTTTTTATAACCAAAAGCTGTGAAGTCAGCATCATGATAGGCAGCTTTTGTTGAAAATACTAAGTCGCCAATGTGTAGACCTTTAGCAATTGAGCCTGCAATACCAGAGTTAATTACATAACTTACTTGATACATGCAGATCATCATGGCAGTAACTGCAGCTGCTGTACATTTACCAATACCAGAACGTGCTAAAACAACTTCTTTACCTTCATTGGTAGTTGCTTCATAAAAGATGGTAGAGCCAAATTCTTTTTTCTCGTACTTATCAAATTTTGATAAAAAGTACTCTGTCTCTTCATCCATTGCACAGATAATACCGATTTTCATAAAAAATTCTCCTAAATGTTCGGTCATTGTATCAGTATTCCATCTTTTTTTGCTTAAAATTTAAAAATTACTTTAATTATCAGTGTGTTAATTTATTAAACATGCCCTAAAAAACATCAAAATTAGCAAAACTATGCAGATGACCGCATTCTTTATGTTGATTTAACATTTATTTGAGAGAAGTCTCCTTGCTCTATAGCTAGGGGATGAATCGAAAAAGATGTTGAAATAAGCAGATTTATTGTGTAGAATCTAATTATTATTTTGAAGTAA
>ONCS01000096.1 GCA_900316375.1 uncultured Succinatimonas sp.
AAGCGAACAGTACTGATGGTAACACATCACAAGCTGTCGGCAGCGCGAACCCACCGAAGCTAATCTGCGCTTGCGCAGGTTAGCAGTAGGAATCATCGCCTTTTTAGGGCGGTGAGGAAGTCAATTTAAATAACCTAAAAGAAAAAGCCGGCATGATCTTTAAAGATCAAAAAGGGGATTGGTACTACTAAGTTTAATTTTTTTAGACAATCAGTAGTATCTTTTTTAAGATTAATCTTAAAAATTACCCCTTTAACTTCAAAGAATTTGCTCTAATTTGAGTTTTATTAACTTCTTTGTATATAATGTTTTAGCTCAAAATATCTTGAGTATTAATCTTTTATCAAAATTTTTTTGAACTTTTCTAAAAAGACTTCGTCTAATATTTAAAAAGGTGTAAAAAGGAATGTCATCCGTGAACGAAAATTTACAAGCTTCAAGTGATGAAGCCATCGTAAAACGGGTGCAAGATGGCGATGTAAATGCCTATAACATCTTGGTAATTAAATACCAACACAAAGTTATCCAGGTTGTTTCAAAATTCTTAGGTAACAGTGCAGATGTTAATGATGTAGCTCAAGAAGCTTTCATCAAGGCTTACAAAGCAATTAACAGCTTTAGAGGCGAAAGTTCCTTTTATACTTGGCTCTACCGCATTGTGGTAAACGCAGCTAAGACCTTTTTAGAGTCAAACTCAAAACACAAATACAATGTGGATGTTGATTCTGAAGAGTTTCAAAGCATTGATGAACAAGGCGTGTTAGCAAGTAAAGATACACCAGATAGAATAATTGAATCGCAAGAATTACAGCAAGTGATTTTGAAGGCGATGAACGAACTTCCAGAAGAATTGCGACAGGCAATTACCTTAAGAGAAGTTGAAGGCATGTCTTATGAAGATATTGCAGTCGTACTTAAAGTTCCAGTAGGAACCGTACGTTCAAGAATTTTCAGAGCACGTGAGTTCATCGAAGCTAGAATGTCCAAGTTTGCTGGTAGGTAAACGATTTTTATCAGGAGTGCATATGAATTCAAAGCAGCAAGATAGAGCAATCAATGAATCAGCTCTTTTTGATGGCGAGAATTTAGATAAAGTTGAGTTAAATGAAGAAAGTTTAGCTCATATGCAGAATTGGTCACTAATTGGCGCAACCCTACGTCAAGAAGTTTCAGCACAAGTAAATCTAGACTTTGCAAACAGCATTATGTCTAAGATTGAGAAAGAGCAGATTGTACCTGATGCTGCTCCAGAGATTAAAGAAATGCCAATTTCTAACTTCAAGATGGCATTTAAGAAATTTGCTTTCGGTTTAGGTCAAGTAGCTATTGCAGCATCAGTTGCTGCAGTAACTATCATTGGTTACCAAACCATTAACGCTGAAAAGTCAACTACTCCTAGTGTTGCCACTACAGCTTTAGGTTCTGTAGAAGGTGTTAATTTAGCAAGCTACCAAACTACTCGTAGCGATAAGACCTTAAAGTTTGAAGAAAAATTACAAGGCAACAATCAAAACAACAATAAGGTTAACAATGCTGAATTAAAGAAACAGCAAACACTTGAAGTTGAGCGTATTAACAATTACATTAGAGGATATGTTTTCGATACAGCCTCAAATTAGTAGTGTTTTATGATTAAATCCTTTTTTAAAACCGCTGTAGCGTCTGTTATGGCGGTTTTTTTATTAAATTCACAAGCATTAGCTGATGAACAAAATCAGTGTAAAGATCTCTTTAGTAAAGTCCAAGAAACTTACACTAATGGGAACTTTGAAGCTACCATTATCAATACTGCGCAAAATGGTATGCAGATGTATGCCTTAGCTCATTTCTCTAAAGGCTCAATTCCATATACCACTTGGAAGTCTTTAAATAATGAGGACGCAGGTTACGCCCTCCGTCAAGCACTAGGTTTTGACTATAACCACAATCGCTCATACGTAGGTCCTTTATCTTGGCATCAAACTTTAATTTGGGATAAGGTTTTCAATAGTAAAAATGAGCTTAAAGGTTATGACTGCACAATAGCAGGTAGAACAAGATTAGCAGGTCGCAAGGTAACCGTGTTGCGCTTAGCACCCGTTGATGATGTGCGCTATGCTTTTATCGTCTCAAAAGATGATGATACTTTTATGCCAGTTGAGCTTGTTGTGATGACTCCATCTAAGATGGTAACTACTCGCTTAACAGTTTCTGCTATGCACGCAGCTTCTGCGCAAAACCTAGATTTTCCTGATGAGACTTTTGACAGAATTGAGAAAATCAATGCGCAAAATCCAAAAAACTTAAGTGCTAATACTGCAGTTTGGAATGAGCTTAATGTTCCAAGTAACTTTAAGTTGGTAGCATCTGGCAGACAAGAACAAGCAGATGGTACTTTTTTAGATTTTCAAAGCTTTACCGATGGCATTGTTGAGTTTAAAGTTTATAAAAACTCAAAAGCGACAACTAATATCCAAACAGCAACTGATGGTACTTTAACTGTACTTAGAAAAAACTCTGATAAGCATGAGTATGCAGTTGTAGGCGAGATCCCTTTAGAGCTTAGCGCTTTAGTCTTGTCTAAAATTTCTAGTTCTTACTAGCCTTCCTTAAAATTTGACAATTTTGCCTAAGTTCTTACTTCTTAGGCAAATTAAAATCATTTATAAAACGTTTTCAAACTGTTAAAATATCATAATTTGAATAATAAGTATGTTTAGGCTTAATAGGCCTTTTGATAACCTTTGGATAAGATAATGGCAGACGTTTACGATCGTAGTTTAGTTAGAAATTTCTCAGTTATTGCCCACATTGATCATGGTAAATCTACATTGTCAGATAGATTTATTCAAATGTGCGGAGGTCTTAGCGATCGCGAAATGACAGCACAGGTTCTAGATAACATGGATATCGAGCGTGAGCGCGGTATTACCATCAAGGCCCAGGCTGTTACCTTAAAGTACAAAGCAAAAGACGGTAAAACCTACGAATTAAATTTCATTGATACCCCAGGTCACGTAGACTTCTCTTATGAGGTATCAAGATCATTATTTGCCTGTGAAGGCGCTTTACTTGTAGTTGATGCCTCTCAAGGTGTAGAAGCTCAAACTCTTGCTAACTGCTATCAAGCAGTAAATCTAGATTTAGAAGTATTACCTGTTTTAAATAAAATCGACTTACCATCAGCAGAGCCTGAGCGCGTAATCGATGAAATTGAAGATCTAATCGGTATTGAAGCTCATGATGCTTGCACTTGCTCTGCTAAAACTGGTGTTGGTGTTGCTGATGTTTTAGAGCGCATTGTAACTTCAATTCCATCACCAGGTGGTGATCCTGATGCCCCTCTTCAAGCTTTAATTATTGACTCATACTTTGATGATTACTTAGGCGTAGTAGCTTTAGTTCGTATTAAAAACGGTACCTTACGTCGTGGCGATAAGATTAAAGTAATGTCACAAGGCGTAGCTTGGGAAGTAACAGGCTTAGGTATTTCAACTCCAAAGCGCGTTAAAGTTGATATTCTGCACTGTGGTGAAGTAGGCTGGGTAGTATGTGATATTAAATCAGTACACGCTGCCCCTGTAGGTGACACCATTACTCACGTAAAGCCAGCAGCGCAGGAAGCTCTACCTGGTTTTAAAAAGGTTAAGCCTCAAGTCTACGCAGGTATGTTCCCAGTTGATACTGAAGACTACAACGCTTTCCGTGATGCTCTAGAAAAATTAAGCTTAAACGATGCTTCATTATTCTTTGAGCCAGAAAATTCAAAGGCTTTAGGCTTTGGCTTTAGATGCGGTTTCTTAGGTATGCTCCATATGGAGATCATTCAAGAGCGTCTAGAGCGTGAGTATAACCTAAACCTAATTACTACAGCTCCTACTGTAGTGTATGAGATTTTACAAACCGACGGTGAGATCTTACATATTGACTCACCAGCTGCTTTGCCTCCAATTTCAAATATTGCCGAAATTCGTGAGCCAATTGCTGAGTGCCGTATGTTGATGCCTTCAGAATACGTGGGCGCTATCATGAAGATCTGCCAAGAAAAACGCGGCATTCAAACAGGTCTTGTCTACCATGGTGCTCAAGTTGCTTTAACCTATGAAATTCCAATGTCAGAGGTGGTTCTAGACTTCTTTGATAGATTAAAGTCAGCATCTCGTGGTTATGCTTCTTTAGACTATGGCTTTAAGCGTTTTAACTGTGATGATTTAGTGCGTATGGATATTCTCATTGCCTCAGAGCGCGTGGATGCTCTAGCAATTATTCTTCACAGATCAGTTGCACAGTCACGAGGCCGTGCGGTTGTTGAGAAGATGAAGGAAGTAATTCCTCGTCAGATGTTTGATATTGCAATTCAGGCTGCAATTGGATCACAGATCATTGCAAGATGTACTGTAAAAGCATTACGTAAGGATGTGCTAGCTAAGTGCTACGGTGGTGATATTACCCGTAAGCGCAAACTTTTAGAGAAGCAAAAAGCTGGTAAGAAGAGAATGAAACAGTTAGGTCGTGTTGAGGTTCCACAGGACGCTTTCCTAGCTATATTAAAGGTTGGTAAGGAATAATAAAAATGAGCGCTATTACCGAGAATTTATTTGCTTATATCCTGTTCTTTGGCTCAATTGTGACAGGTATAGCTTGGTTCTACGACTTTAAAGTTGACAGACCAATTAGAAAACAAAAGTACGAGCAAGAGCAAAAAATTCAAAGTAAGCTTAGCAAAAAAGAGCTTAAAGCTTTATTAGAGCCAAAAGGTTTTATTGGTCAATTAGGCTCTCTTTTCTTTGTAATTTTATTTGTCTTCTTATTTAGAAGCTTTGTCTTTGAGCCTTTTAGAATCCCATCTGGCTCAATGATGCCTACTTTAGTTGACGGTGATTTTATCGCAGTTGATAAGTGGAGCTTTGGTATTAGAAATCCTCTAACTAATAATGTGATGATTGATGTATCAAAGCCAAAACGAGGAGACATCATTGTCTTTAAATACCCAGAAGATAAGAGTATTGATTTTATTAAGCGTGTGGTAGCACTTCCAGGCGATACCGTAATTTATCAAGATAAGCACCTATATTTAATTAAGGCTGGAGCTGGTGATGATGCATCCCCTGAGCTTATTTCAACTCGCTTAGTAGGTAATGTTGAAGAAGAGGTAATGGGCTTTACTGAGACCTTCAATGTTTATGAAGAAACCTTTGGCGATGGTGAAACTCATCAAATTAGAGTTAACCCTAACGTAAGATCATTTCAAGAGTACTTCTACCATCAAACTGGTAAGCCTGATGGCATGTGGACAGTTCCTGATAATTGCTATTTTGCTATGGGCGATAATCGCGACAATAGTAAAGACAGTCGTTTCTGGGGTTTTGTTCCTTTTGAAAATATCGTCGGTAAAACTAGAGCAATTTGGTTATCATTTGAATTTAATCGCGATGCAAATAGTTCGATCCCTAAATGGATCCCATCAGCATTTCGCTTTGACAGAATCGGTGGCGTACATTAACAAATGGCAGATAAGCTAAACGTAATTGAGTTACAGAATTTAGAATTAAAGCTAGGTTATTCTTTTCAAAATTTAAAGCTTTTAGATCAAGCTTTAACTCATAGAAGTTATGGTGCTATCCATAATGAAAGACTTGAGTATTTAGGTGACTCAATTTTAGGCATGATCATCGCAAAAGATCTTTACGATAGATTCCCAAAGTGCCCAGAAGGTGATTTAACTCGTATGCGTTCAACCCTAGTTCGCGAGACTATGCTAGCTCAAATTGCACGCGAATTTGGTATTGGCAATAATTTACGTCTAGGTCCTGGCGAGCTAAAAACCGGTGGTTTTCGTCGTGACTCTTTAATTGCTGATGCTGTAGAGTCTATCATCGGTGCGATGTTCATTGACACTAATGAGGATTTTCCTCGTGTGCGTCAGGTAGTTTTATCTTGGTTTAAAACAAGACTTGAAACTATTAAGCCAGATGCTAATCAAAAAGATCACAAATCAACTCTACAAGAGTTATTACAGTCTCAACACAAAGCTTTGCCTATCTATAAAGTAGAAGAGATTAAAGGCTCAGATAATGATCAGATCTTTGTAGTCTCAGCTACTTGTGAAGGCGTACCTGTTCAATCAGGACAAGGCTCTTCAAGACGACGTGCTGAACAAGAGGCTGCAGGTAAGGTTTTAGAAATTCTTCAGTCTAAAGCTAAGAAATAATTTTTTCTTGAGGAAAATATATGTCATATTTTGGTTTTGTTGCCATTATCGGTAGACCTAATGTGGGTAAATCAACTTTGATGAACCATCTTATCGGTCAAAAGATCTCTATTACCTCAAGAAAGCCTCAAACTACCCGTAACCGCGTGATGGGTATTGATACTGAAGGTGATTATCAGGTTGTATACGTGGATACCCCAGGTTTACACCGTGAGGAAAAAAGAGCTATCAACCACTTAATGAACCGAGCTGCTGAAAGTGCTTTAGGTGATGTTGAGTTAATCTTAATGGTAATTGATCCTGCTCACTGGACTGATGACGATGAGATGGCATTCCACCGTGTAAAACAAGCTGGCGTACCTGTAGTTTTAGTTATCAATAAAGTCGATACTGTAGCTGATAAAGAGACCTTATTACCTTTAATTGATAAGCTCTCTAAGTCAATTACCTTCAAAGATATCGTACCAGTATCAGCTCTGCGTGGTACTAATCTTCATATTCTAAAGAAGATCATCAAAGACTCACTACCTGAGGGCGATCACCTATTCCCAGATGATTCAATTACTGATAGATCATCACGCTTTTTAGCAGCTGAAATTGTCCGTGAAAAGTTAATGCGTCAAATGGGTGATGAGCTTCCTTATAGTTCAACCGTTGAGGTTGAAGAGTTTAAAGAAGACAATGGTCTTTTAAGAATTTCTGCAGCCATTTTAGTTGAGCGTGATGGCCAAAAGAAGATGGTCGTAGGCGCAGGTGGTCAGAGAATTAAGATGATTGGCACCGAAGCTCGTAAAGACATGGAAAAGCTTTTTGAGTCTAAGATCTTCTTAAAGCTATTTGTCAAAGTTAAAGCTGGTTGGTCTGATGATGCTCGTGCTCTAAAGAGCTTAGGATACGACGACTTTGAGGCAAAATAATGCCTAATCTCATTGACAGTGAGCCAGGGGTGATTCTACATACTAGGCCTTATAAAGAGCATAGTCTATTAGTAGAGCTTTATACCTTAAATTATGGCCGTGTCAGTGCAGTAGCTAGAGTATCTAAGAAAAGCAGTTCTCACTCTATTGGTATTTACCAACCTTTTATTTTATTAAAGCTATCCTTAAGGCAGGGCAGTTCTGCCCTTTGGAATTTAACTGATGCCTACATGCAAAGGGTAGCTTTTAAAATTGAACCTCCAAGAAGCTTTAGTGCTACCTATTTAAATGAGCTTTTATACTATTTAATTAAAACTCATGATAGTGAGCCTAGGCTTTTTGCAGCCTACATTAAGACCTT
Organism: uncultured Succinatimonas sp.; assembly: GCA_900316375.1. Taxonomy (GTDB): domain Bacteria; phylum Pseudomonadota; class Gammaproteobacteria; order Enterobacterales; family Succinivibrionaceae; genus Succinivibrio. The sequence continues at coordinate 7,469 of ONCS01000096.1, forward strand.
AGAGAGCTTAGAAAAAGGCATGCAAGAGGTGGTGTGTTTAAGAGATTTTGAAAGCACTTTAATTGAGACCTTAGGTTACGCTATAGATTATTCTGTAAGTGATGTAGGCGATATTAAATCAGATGAGCACTATTACTTTTCAGTAAACAATGGTTTTATTAAAGCTCTAAAAGAAGAGTCTAATACCTTTAGTGGTCAAGATTTATTAAACATCCATCAGCACAATTTAAAAGATAAGAACACGCAACTTGCGTTAAAGAAAATTAACAAAAGTGTTATCGACGAACTTTTACAAGGCAGAGAGCTTAAAAGTCGTCTTTTGTACCAACAATTTATGGCGGTGAAATAATGGTTACCTTCTATAAACCACCTGTTAAAAAAGTAGTTGAAAAGAAAGCTTGCAAAGTTACTTGTACTGATTTAGATCTGCAAGGTCGTGGTGTAGCCCGTGATGATAAGTATGTGTACTTTGTCGATGGTCTAATGCCAGGCGACGTTGCTAACGTTTTGCAAGATAACGTTAAAGGTAAAATTGTCACAGCCAAAATTACCAAGATCATCAAGCCATCAGAGAAAAGACAAAAAGCTGATTGTGAAGTTCAATCTCGCTGTGGTGGTTGCTCTATGCAACATGTTCCTGATGAGATGCTAATTGAGTCTAAAGTAAAAGGTATTGAAAAACTATTCTTCAAAGCCTTAAACCAATCTCTTCCACCTGTATCTTTTATCCATCGAGAAGACTCTCATAACTATCGCCGTGCTTGTCGTTTTGCAATTCGCGGTGATCATGGCAAGTTGTATTTAGGCTTCCGTGAGGAAAAATCTCACAACCTAGTTAAGGTAAGTAAGTGCCTATGTCTAACTGACAGAATCAATGAGGCAATTACTCCTTTAACTAAAGTTATCAACACCTTAAAGCAAAAAGAGCACTTAGGTCATATTGAGTTTTTAGACTCAGATGGGGCTCTTGGTATTTTAGTCAGAATCACTAAGACTATGTGCGATGAAGACTGCATGGCTTTAGAGACTTTTGGTAAAGAAATCGGTGCTGTGATCTCAGTGGTTGAGCCTTATCGTGATCCTTTAGTTATCTCTAAAGTTGAAGTTACTCGCGAGCGCTTTATTTGTGGCAGTGTTGAGGATTTATTTGTCATCTCTCATGGTGTGAAGATTAAGTGTAAGCCATCATCATTTGTACAGATTAACAAGAATATCAATGAAAAGATGCTTAATACTGTACTTACAATGCTTGGCGCTCAAGATAATCAAAACATCATGGATTTATTCTGTGGTATTGGTAACTTCACTATGCCAATAGCTAAAACTGGCGCTCATGTTGTAGGCGTGGATATCGTCTCAAAGATGATTGAAGATGCTAGAAATAACGCTAAAGAGCAAGGCTTGGATAAGGCACAATTTGAAGTAGCTGACTTGGAAGAGTTATTTGAAAATCAATCTTGGGCTAAGGCTCAATATGATTCGGTAGTATTAGATCCTGGTCGTCAAGGTGCAAAAAGAGCTACTTTATTTTTAGCAAAGAAAAAGGTTCCTAAGATTGTACTTATCTCATGTAATCCACTTGCTGCAAGTCGTGATGTACAAGAGCTAATCAAAGCTGGCTACGAGATCTCCTCATGGGGCGTATGCGATATGTTCCCACGCACTACTCATGTTGAGATGATCATTGAAATTTCTCTTAAAGACTGTAAAAAATAAAGACTGCAAGAAATAAGGTCGACATATGGAAATACGCACTGCCACAATCTCAGATTTAGATGCCATTGCAAAGGTTGAGGCAGAGTGTTTTCCTCTTGCAGAAGCTGCCACTAAAGAAGAATTCTCAACACGCCTTAAGTACTACGCTAATCACTTTTGGTTAATGTTTGATGATAAGAAACTTGTCTCTTTTGTAGATGGCTTTTGTACCAACTCCAAAGACTTATCTGATGAAATGTATGCAAATGCTTCTTTGCATAATGAACAAGGTAAATGGCAGATGATCTTTGGTGTCAACACCATTCCAACATATAGAAAACAAGGCCTAGCAGGAGAGCTTATCAAAAGAGCAATTTTTGATGCTAAAGCACAAGGAAGACTTGGTCTTGTTTTAACCTGCAAAGAGAAGCTAATTCACTATTACTCAAAATTTGGCTTTGTAAATGAAGGCCTCTCAAAATCTACTCATGGCAATGTTGAGTGGTATCAAATGAGACTTACTTTTAAATAAAACATGAATGATCTTCAAAGAAGAGCTCAAGGTAAGCTCTATGATCCTTTCAAAATCGATGATGGCACATGGCAGAAAAGTAGAGTTGCTTTAAAAGAGTTTTACTCGAACATGGAGCCCAAGATGGAGCTTTTAAAAGACATCTTAGGAAGTATGCCAAATAATGCCTACATTACTCCTCCATTCTACTTTGATCATGGCGATCAGATCTTTTTAGGTGAACATTTCTACTCAGACACCGATCTTTTAATTTTAGATGAGACAAAGGTGGTGTTTGGTGATAATGTAGTCATAGGACCTAGGTGCAGTATCTATACAGCCTGTCACCCAATTGATGCAATGGCGAGAAATAGCGGTCTAGAATTTGCCAAAGAAGTAGTAATTGGCAATAATGTATGGATAGGTGGTAATGTGGTCATCAACCCTGGAGTTCATATCGGAGATAACACTGTAATTGGCTCAGGATCAGTTGTGACAAAAGACATTCCATCAAATGTCATTGCAGCAGGTAACGCTTGTAAAGTGATCCGTGAGATCACAGATGATGATGCAAAATATTGGGCAGAGCAGAAAGCTCTGTACGAAAAAGATAATAGATAGTTTGAAGGTTAGAAATGGTAGCAATAAGACAAACTCATAGCTCTACCTTTGATTTTGCAAAATGGGTAGACGAGCTCAACTTACAAGATGAGCAAAAAGATGCAATTCATAAAACCAATGAGTTTGTACTTCGCTGTATTCGCAATAGCGAGGTAGCTGAAGACTTTGTAAATCCTGAAGATTTAGTTGCAAGATTTAATCATATCTCATCAGAGATTGTAGGTATCTTGATGACTTTGAATATGGATTTACCATCTTTGCAAGTCTCCATTTTATATCCAGCCTATGAAGGTAGCTTTATCTCGATTGAGTCGGTAAATGACGTCTTTGGACCTAAGATTGCTGAATTATTACTAGCTGTTAAAGACATGGAAGCAATCCGTTCATTGCAGTCATTAAACGCTGTCGATGTAACTGAGGATAAAGTTGACCGTGTCCGTCGCATGATCTTAGCGATGGTCAAAGACGTAAGAGCTGTAGTTATCAAACTTGCTGAGCGTATTGCTGTAATTCGTAATGCTAAAAGTGAGGATGAAGAAACTCGCTTTAATATCGCTAAAGAGATTTCAAATATCTATGCGCCTCTTGCTAACCGCTTAGGTATTGGTCAGCTTAAGTGGGAGCTTGAAGATCTAGCCTTTAAATTCTTACATCATGACTCCTACATGGAAATTGCTCATGATTTAGGTGAAAAAAGACTTGAGCGCGAGTCTTATATTGATGAGTTTGTCCAAAATTTAGCAGATCTTTTAAAAGATGAAGGCATCGGTGCTAAGGTTTATGGAAGACCTAAGCACATTTACAGTATTTACCGTAAGATGCAGAAAAAGCATCTTAAGTTCAATCAGCTTTTTGATATTCGTGCAGTACGTGTAGTCGTAAATACCATTGAAGAGTGCTATGCAACTTTAGGTATTATCCATACTAACTATGAGCATATTCAAAAAGAGTTTGATGATTACATTGCTAACCCTAAGCCTAATGGCTATCAGTCAATTCATACTGTAGTCTATGGTGAAGGCCATAAGGTTGTAGAAATCCAAATTAGAACTGAACAAATGCATCAGCTTGCAGAGCTTGGTGTGGCAGCTCATTGGAAATACAAAGAAGGCAATGGTCAAAGCCAAGGTGTAGAAAACCGTATTAACTGGTTACGTAAGCTTTTATCTTGGCGTGATGATATGGTCGAATCTGGCTCTTTGCAAGAAGAGTTCAAGCAACAAGTTTTTGAAGATAGAGTTTATGTCTTTACCCCAACAGGTGAAGTTTTAGATCTTCCAAATGGCGCGACCCCACTAGACTTTGCTTATCAAGTTCATACCATGGTAGGTCACCGTTGTATTGGTGCTAAGGTAGATGGACGTATTGTGCCATATACTTATAAGCTTAAAACCGGTGAACAAGTTGAAATCATTACATCAAAAAATCCAAATCCAAGCCGTGATTGGTTAAAAGCTGAAAATGGTTTCTTACATACTACTAAGGCTCGTAACAAGGTTCAGTCTTGGTTTAGAAAGGTTGATTTTGAAAAGAACAAGCAACAAGGTGAAGATAGTATCTTCAAGGAAATTGCGCGTCTTGATTTACCTTTAAACAAAGATCAAGTTTTCAATGCCTTAAAAGCAAAAATTGCTCGTTTTAACTTAAAGACGGTTGATGATTTACTAGCTAATGTTGGCGCAGGCGATATCGGCGTTAACATCATCATGGGCATTTTAAATGATGCTGTCGAAAAGAACACCCCAGAGGTGATCCCTGATACTCAAGAGCTCATTGATGATTTAGTAAATAAAAAGCCAAATGAGGAAATTTTAAAGAAGACTAAGCACAACTCAGGTATTGTAGTTGAAGGCGTAGGCGATTTGATGACACATATGGCTAAGTGCTGTCAGCCAATTCCTGGCGATGAGATCATAGGCTTTGTAACTCAAGGTCGTGGTATCTCTGTTCACAGAAAAGACTGTGAAAAGCTAAAACGTATGATGTCATTATTCCCTGAGCGCGTTGTCGATGCTACCTGGGGTGATAATGTCTTAAATTCTGAGCGTGGTTATACAGTAACTGTGCGCGTAGTAGGTCCTGATTACCCAGGTTTTTTACGTGATGTAACGACAGTAATTGCTAATGAGAAGATGAATGTCTTAGGCGTGCGCTCTCATGTCGATAGAACTAAGGACTTATCCATTATCGATATCGATTTACTCGTGGTAAGTATCCCTGTTTTAAACAGAACCTTAGCTAAATTAAATGACATGCCAAAGGTATCTGAAGTCAAGCGCATGTAGTTGTGTTTAGGCAGAGAAATCTCTGCCTAAATTCTTCTTAGCTCACAAAAACGTAAAATACATTTAGCAGATCTAAAGCGTTCATATATGATATAATCGTGAGCTTAAAGTTAACTAATTTGGAGTTTTTATGTCCTCATCTCCTAAGATTATTTTCGTAACCGGCGGTGTAGTATCTTCACTAGGTAAAGGTATCGCTGGTGCATCTTTAGCTGCAGTTTTAGAAGCTCGTGGTTTAAAAGTAACCATCATGAAACTTGATCCATACATCAACGTAGATCCAGGTACCATGAGCCCAATCCAACACGGTGAGGTTTTTGTAACAGAGGATGGTGCAGAAACCGATCTAGACTTAGGTCACTATGAGCGTTTTATCAACGCTAAGATGTCTAAGAAGAACAACTTCACCACTGGTAGAATTTATTCAGACGTAATTAGAAAAGAGCGTCGTGGTGATTACTTAGGCGCAACCATTCAGGTAATTCCACACATCACTAACGCAATCAAGGAGAGAATTCTTCAAGGTTGTGAGGGTAATGACATTACCTTAGTAGAAATTGGCGGTACTGTAGGTGATATTGAGTCACTACCTTTCTTAGAGGCAATCCGTCAGTTAGCTGTAGATATTGGTCGTGAAAATGCATTATTCATGCACTTAACCTTAGTTCCTTACTTAAAGACCTCAGGTGAAGTTAAGACTAAGCCAACACAGCACTCTGTAAAAGAATTACTATCAATTGGTATTCAACCTGATATCTTAATTTGCCGTTCAGAAGCTGGTATTCCTCCTCATGAGCGTCATAAGATTGCAATGTTCTGTAACGTATCAGAGAACGCTGTAATCAACATGAAGGACGTAGATTCAATCTACAAGATCCCTGCATTATTAAAGAGCCAGTACTTAGATCAATTAGTAATTGATCGATTCCACTTAGAAGCACCTGAAGCTGATCTATCAGATTGGGAGCAGGTTCTATATCAACAGGCTAATACCACTGGTGAAGTAACCATCGGTATGGTTGGTAAGTATGTTGAATTACATGATGCTTATAAGTCAGTTAACGAGGCTTTAAAGCACGGTGGTTTAAAGAACCGTTTACAAGTAAATATCAAGTACATCGACTCTGAGGACGTTGAGGTAAAGGGTATTTCTGTATTAGAAGGCCTAGATGCAATTCTAGTTCCTGGCGGTTTTGGTAAGCGTGGTGTAGAAGGCAAGATCTTAGCTGCTAAGTACGCACGTGAGAACAATATTCCTTACTTAGGCATTTGCTTAGGTATGCAGGTAGCTTTAATCGAATATGCTCGTAATGTTGCCGGCATGGACAAGGCAAATTCAACTGAGTTTGATCCTCAGACTCCATATCCTGTAGTTGCTCTAATTACTGAGTGGAAGGATGAGTCTGGTAAGGTTGAGAAGCGTTCTGATAAGTCTGACTTAGGTGGTACTATGAGATTAGGTGGTCAATTATGCCACTTACAACAAGGCTCATTAGTACGTGAACTATACGGTCAAGATGATATCGTAGAGCGTCACCGTCACCGTTATGAGGTTAACAACACTCTAATTGATAAGATCAAGGCTGCAGGTCTAAAGGTAGCTGGTCTATCAACAGACAATAAGCTAGTTGAGATTGTTGAGAACCCAAATCACCCATGGTTTATCGGTGTTCAGTTCCATCCTGAGTTTACTTCAAACCCAAGAAAGGGCCACCCATTATTTGCTGGCTTCATCAAGGCTGCAAAGGAATATCAGGATAAACACTAACATTTAGTTGTACCATGAAATTTTTAGCTTTATTACTCATCACTTTCATTCTCTATTTAGGTTATGACACCTATTATGGACGCAATGGTGTTGCTCAGTATTTTCAAGCTAAAAAACAATATCTAGAGGCTTCAATGATTTCGGAGTCTCTAGAAAAACGTAATCAAAATCTTCGCGAGGATATTGCTGACTTAAAGCAAGGCAATAAAATCGTCGAAGATATTGCTCGTACCGATCTTGGTATGGTTAAGCAAAACGAAACCTTCTATCGAGTAATCGAAAAAGACTCTCAATCCAAAAAATAGGAGTGCTTTTTTAGTGGAAAGCCTTCGTATCGACGTTATCGTCCCTGCAGCAGGCGTTGGCAAACGCATGCAACTTTCAATCCCTAAACAATATGCCAAAATTGGCAAGCTTACCGTCTTAGAACACACCGTTTATGCCTTATTAAAATGTCCTTATGTCAACAAGGTCATTGTAGGTGTTAGTGACACTGATGAGTATTTCGACTCTTTAGAGATCAGCTCTCACCCACAGGTTATAAAAGGAATTGGTGGCAAAGAAAGATCTGATACGGTACGTCTTAATATGGACAAGGTGACAACAGAGTATGTCATGGTCCATGATGCAGCAAGACCTTTAGTAAAGGTTGAAGATTTAAACAAGCTCTCACTTTTAGCCAAGAATCATGTTGATGGTGCGATGCTTGCTGTAAAGTGCGCCGACACCTTAAAAAAAGTTATTGATGGCAAGGTAGTCACAACAGTTCCAAGAGAGAACATCTACCGTGCCTATACCCCACAGATGGGTAAAACTAAGCTTTTACAAAAAGCTTTAAACTATGCAAACGATAATCATTTAGCTATCACTGATGATGCCTCAGCTTTAGAGCTCATTGGTTGTGAAGTTTTAATCGTGGAGGGGAGTGCTGATAACTTTAAGTTAACCACACCTGATGATTTAAAAATGGCTAAAATACTAATTGAGGATATCCATGTTTAGAATTGGACACGGTTTTGATGTACATAAGTTTGGAGGAGATGGCCCTTGCACTTTAGGTGGTGTGAAGGTTCCTTACGAGCAAGGTTTACTTGCCCACTCTGATGGTGATGTAGTATTACATGCTATAGCTGATGCTCTGTTAGGCGCTTTAGCTCTAGGTGACATTGGCCACTTCTATCCAGACAATGACGAAAAGTATCTAGGTATTGATTCACGTATTTTACTTCGTGATGTGGTCTCTAAAGTAAAGTCACTAGGTTACAGCGTGGTTAATCTTGATACCACCATCATGGCACAAGCTCCAAAGATGGCAGCCTATGAGCCACAAATGATAAAAAATGTAGCTGATGATTTACAAGTTCCTGTCGACTGTGTAAGTATTAAAGCAACTACTACCGAAAAACTTGGCTTTACTGGACGTAAAGAAGGCATTGCAGTTGAAGCTGTGGTCCTTTTAGAAAAAACATAACCTACAATAACCAACTATTATCAATTAAAAGACCTTTATATGAAGATTTTTACCTATTTATATGATCTCTTTGGTCGCTTATCAAAGCATAAAGCAGCAACTCCAATTATGTGCATTAACTCATTTGCAGAGTCTGTTTTCTGGCCAATTCCACCTGATGTAATGCTTATCCCAATGTGCATTTATCAAAGAAAGAAGTCACATTACTATGCATTGCTTACTGTAATTTTCTCAGTTTTAGGAGCTATTGTTGGTTATAACTTAGGTTATTTCTTGTATGACCCATACATAGCAGATATTGTTAAAGTTTTACATTACGAAGGTCATGTTGAGACTGTGCGCTCATGGCTTACTCAAGAGTATGGCATTTTAATGGTCTTTGTCGGAGCCTTTACCCCAGTGCCTTATAAAGTGATTGCCGTAGGTACAGGTTTAGTTGCAGCTGAGGCGATGGCCAATACTGGCTCAGTGGGTATGCTCTCACTTTTAAACTTTGTTTTAGTATCTTTTGTAGGTCGTGGCTTACGTTTCTTTATTGAAGCTGAGGTGATCTTCTTAGGTGGTCCTAAGATGGAGAACGCAATTAAGCGCTACATCGACATCATTGGCTGGGTCTGCGTAGCCTTAGTTGCAATTTTTATTGCTTACAAGATCTTAATTTAAAAAATAATTTTTTAAATCTTGTCAAATTTGTGTAAGAATTAGATAGTCAAACAAAGATTAAAATTTATGAAGATCAAGTTACTACCTTTTGTTTATATCTTAAGTGTATGCTCTTTAGCAATGTCCGTAACCGGTTGTATGAATCAACAAGGACAAAGGCAAGTTGCTCAAGTTGAGTACGCACAGCCTGTGCATGTAAGTAAGTCTGTAAGAAGATCGCGCACATATGCAGCATCTTCTAAGCAAAAGACGATGTCAGGTGTGATTAAGCCTTACGCAAGTTCTAATAAAAAGACAACCTCACCTGGGCTTGTAAAACCATTTGTTGAAAATAGTAATAACTCTAATACCTATGTAGCACGCTCTGTAGATAGCTCAGCTGATGAAAATAGCTATGTAGTAAAACCAGGTGATACTCTATATTCAGTTGCTTTTAGCCATGGACGTGATTATCGCGATATTGCAAGATTAAACAATATTGATGAGCCTTATAACATTACAGTAGGCCAAAGAATTTACTTTACTAATGAAAAGACCGTAGTTGCAAGTAATGTAACTCAATCAAGTTCTGCTAAAACTACTACTGTAAAAGAACCAGTACGTGCTGATACCTATGTAGTAAAGGCAGGAGATACTGCAGTTTCTGTTGCCAAGGCTAATGGTTTAACTTTTTCTCAGCTTATCAAGGCAAATAACCTTCAAAAGCCTTATCACTTGTATAAAGGTCAGGTTTTAAGCTTAGATGTAAACAACGCTCTACCTAAGGAAACTAAGGTAACACCTAGTGTAGTACCTGTAGCTGGCTCAAATACCACTCAAGTTGCTACAGCATCAACAAAGACTCCTGCAGTAATTTCTCAAGAGCCTACAAAGATTGTTTCCGGAAGAGCTAAAAATGTTTCAGGAATTGCTTGGATGTGGCCTGTAAGAGGATCTGTTATCCGCAATTTCTCATCTGCTAATAAAGGACTTGATATCGCAGGTAGCCGTGGACAAAGTGTTTCAGCTGCTGCTGACGGTCAGGTAGTATATTCAGGAAACGCACTTCGTGGTTATGGTAATTTAGTCATTATTAACCATAATAACGAATTCCTCTCAGCATATGCTCACAACGATATGCTGTTAGTAAAAGAAGGCCAAAGAGTAAAACGTGGTCAGGTAATTGCAAAAATGGGTTCAACTGATGCATCTCGCGTCATGCTTCATTTTGAAATCCGTTATCGCGGCAATTCTGTAAATCCACGTAAGTACTTGCCTTAATTACGCAAACAACGCACAAGGGTATTTATGAGTAATTTAGACGATGTAACTGATGATGGTTTAGACAATCCTTCAGTTAAAGATTTAGGAAAAGGCAGTAGCAAAGAGTCAGCCGATCTCTTAGCTAGTTACTTTGGCTCAATTAGAAAGTATCCTTTGTTATCCTCAGAAGAGGAGAATTCCATTAGTCGTAAAGCTCGTGAGGGAGATAAACGATCAATTGATTTAATGATCACCTCAAATCTGCGCTTAGTAGTTAAAATTGCTAAAAGCTATAGACAGCGTGGTATTCCAATGCTTGATCTGATCTCTGAAGGCAATTTAGGCTTAATGCACGCCGTTGAAAAGTTTGACCCAGATAGAGGCTTTAGATTTTCAACTTATGCTACTTGGTGGATTAAGCAAAGTATTGAACAAGCTATCATGTGTCAGTCTCGCTTAGTAAGACTTCCTGTACATGTGATTAAAGATATCAATATGGTTTTAAAGGCACGTCGCAATATTCAAGATGCGGATGTGAACAAAAAGGTATCAGTACAAGAGCTAGCTGATGCAACAGGTAAAGATCCAGAAGAGGTAAGAAATCTTTTATCTCTACTTGAGGGTACTACCACCTTAGATATGAGTATCAAAGGTAATGATGACGATAAAAAAGTGTCTTTATTAGATGTAGTCCCTGATACTAAGGTTGAGTCTCCTTTTGAACATGTCGATAAAAACGAAGTGGTTAATATCGTCAGAAATTGGTTTAATCAATTATCAGACAAACAACAAATGGTTGTTTTATACCGCTTTGGTTTAAATGATGAAGAGATTTTAACCTTAGAGGAAGTGGGCGATAAGATTGGCTTAACTCGTGAAAGAGTTCGCCAAATCCAAAGTGAGGTTTTAAAGAGCCTTCGTCGCACCTTTGAAGCTTACGGTATTGATAAAGACTCTTTAGGTATTGAAGTAAAACATTCTTTTGAATAGTTTACTTAACTTTCTCTTTGAGCTTGAAGAGATAATTTAACGCTGCAATTGGAGTTAGATTATTGATATCAAGCTCTTTTAATTCCTTCTCTACTTCACTTTCTTTAGTTTCATAGACAATCTCACTTTCAACAGGAGCTGTAGCAATTGCTTTTGCAATACTCTCAGCTTTCTTAGGATCGCTTTCATTTGCGCTGATGTAATGTTTTGCTTTAGATATTACATCTTGAGGAAGACCTGCAAGTTTTCCTACTTCAATTGCGTAAGAGTAGTTTTGTGAGCCTTCGTTGGCATGGTATAAAAAGACAATTTGACCATTGCTTTCAGTTGCCTTAAAGCAGATGTTTTGTAAATTGTCATACTTAGTTGCAAGCTGAGCAATTTCTGGATAGTGAGTTGAAAATAAGGTAAAGCATTTAACCTTAGCACACATAAACTCAGCAATAGCTAGTGCTAAAGCAGAGCCTTCATAAGTACTAGTACCACGTCCAATTTCATCCATTAAGACTAACGATGAAGCAGTTGCGTTATTGATAATAGATGATGCCTCTTCCATTTCCACCATGAAGGTAGAACGACCTGAGGAGAGATCATCTGAGGCACCGATTCTGGTAAAAATTCTGTCTATATTACCAATGATGGCTTCTTTAGCTGGCACAAAAGAGCCAATGCGTGACATGATGGTTATTAAAGCAATCTGTCGCATATAGGTAGATTTACCACCCATATTAGGACCTGTAATGACATACATTTGCTTTTGACTTAATTCAATAGAATTACTTACAAATGGTTTGTCGGTTAACTGCTCAATGACAGGATGACGACCATCGACAATTTTAATTACGCGACTTGAGGTAAGTTTTGGTCTTACATAGTTGTTCTCTGCAGCTAAAGTTGCAAAGCCATTTAGGACATCTACAAGAGAGATAATTGAAGAGAGCTTAGTTAGTTTTTCAATTGACTGCTGCAATGTAGCAATGACATTCATAAAAAGCTCATTTTCAAGTGCTAGAGAGCGCTCTTGAGCACTTAATGCCTTTTGCTCTAATTCTTTAAGCTCTGGGGTAATATAACGCTCATTATTCTTTAAAGTCTGACGGCGTATGTAGGTATCTGGCACTTTATCAGCTTGGGCTTTAGATACTTCAATATAGAAACCATGTACAGAGTTGAAGGCTACTTTTAAAGTTGGAATACCAGTTTTCTCTTTTTCTTGAGCTTCAATTTTTTGCAATAATTCTTGAGATCCATTCATTAGCTCACGCAGTGAATCTAGCTCTTGATTATAGTTAGGTGCAATCACACCACCGTCGCGTAAGAAGGTTGATGGATTATCCATAATCGCATTAGTTAAAAGTAACTTAATCTCATCTAAGGTATCGATGTTATTTGATAAGTTAACTAAGGCATTCTCTTTTGAATTTAAAAGTATTTCTTTAAGTTGTGGTACTAACTTTAAAGACTCGCGTAGAACGGCTAGATCTTTTGGCTTAGCTGATGACAGACCAATTCTAGCCACAATACGCTCAATATCGCCAATGCCATCTAAAACAGAGTTTAAATTGTCACTATCAATTTTAGTTAAAGCTTCAACAATATCTAATCTAAAGTTAACTTCGTTGTCGTTACGAAGTGGCTCTACAATTAAGTGGCGAGTAAGTCTTTGGCCCATTGGGGTTTTAGCTCTATCTAAAACGCTCAATAAAGAGCCTTGCTTTTCACCTTTTAAATTGCATAGAAGCTCTAAGTTTCTTTGAGCACAATTATCTAAAAGCACGATGCTTGAATTGTCATCACGGCTTATAGATTTTATGTGCTCTAAAGGTACGTTTTGGGTGGTTTTAACATAGGATAATAAGGCACCTGCTGCGCAGATACCTTCTTCTAAGTTTTCAATATCAAAACCAAATAAAGAATTAGTGCCAAATTGAGAGCATAGAAGCTTATAGCAAGTCTGTAGCTCAAAGTTCCATGGAGCTAGAGCTTTTTTAGAGCTGATCTCTGCAAAGGCTGAGATTTCTTTAAAATTCTCCTCATAGACAAGCTCGATAGGGGAGACTTTCTCTACATAAAGTTTTAATTCATTTAAATTAGCGCAAATGGCAGTTTTAAAAAGACCTGAGCCTAAGGATAGATAGGAAAAACCGTAGTAGTGCTTACCTTTAAAGATACAGGCAATTAAGTTATCTTGTCTATCAGGAGCGATGCCTTCATCGGTGACAGTACCTGGAGTTACAATCTTAGATACCTTTCTTACCATAGTCTTTTGTTGACCAGGGGTACCAATTTGCTCGCAAATAACACAAGATTCACCTAATTTAATTAACCTTGCAATATAGTTATCTACTGCATGGAAGGGAACACCTGCCATGGGAATGGGCTCACCGTTATTTGTGCCACGACGAGTTAGCGTTAAATCTAAAAGTTTGGCAATCTTTTTAGCGTCATCATAAAAAAGCTCATAAAAGTCACCTAAACGGTATAGTACCAAGGTGTTTGGGTACTGCGCTTTGATCTCAAGATACTGTCGCATCATGGGAGTTGAGCTTTGAATTAAATCAGACATAAAAAAAAGATCCTTAAATAGGTAAAAACTGCAAATAAGCACAAGGTTTTTTGATTTAGTCCGTGTATTATAAAGCCTATCTAATAATTTTAGAAATTAAAGAATTGATTTTGATAATTGATTGTCAATCATAAAAAATATATTGACATTACTTTTAATTTTAAATAGTATATTATTTAGATTAAGTAATTATTCGGAGAAAATTAAATTATGGCAGGCGCTAAAGCTACTAAAGAAACTGCAAGTGCACAAGGTAAGTTAGTTAAGAACTTAACTAAAGATCCAAAGAAGGAGAAGGCTCTAGAAGCTGCGATGGAGCAGATTGAGCGTCAATTTGGTAAGGGCGCAATTATGCGTTTAGGCCAATCAGAAATGGTTGACATTGAAACTGTTTCAACTGGCTCTTTATCACTTGATATTGCTTTAGGTGTAGGTGGTTTACCAATGGGCCGTATCATTGAGATCTATGGCCCTGAATCATCTGGTAAGACTACTTTAACCTTAGAGACTATCGCTCAGGCTCAAAAGAAAGGTAAGGTTTGTGCTTTCATCGATGCAGAGCACGCTTTAGATCCTATCTATGCACGTAAGCTTGGTGTAAATGTTGAGAATATGTTGATTTCACAACCAGATACCGGTGAGCAAGCTTTAGAGATTTGTGAAACTCTAGTGCGCTCAGGTGGTATTGATGTAGTAGTTATCGACTCTGTTGCAGCTTTAGTACCTAAGGCTGAAATTGAAGGTGAGATGGGCGATAACCACGTAGGTCTACAGGCTCGTTTAATGTCACAGGCTTTACGTAAGCTAACCGGTATTGTAAAGCAGGCAAACTGCATGGTGATCTTCATTAACCAGTTACGTATGAAGATTGGTGTTATGTTTGGTAACCCAGAGACTACTACTGGTGGTAATGCCTTAAAGTACTACGCTTCAGTTCGTCTTGATATCCGTAAGGGCCAGGCTCTAAAGGATAAGGAAGATATCTTAGGTAATGAGACTAAGGTAAAGGTTGTTAAGAATAAGGTAGCACCTCCATTTAAGACAGCTAACTTCCAAATTCTATTTAACTACGGTATTGCTAAAAATGGCGAGTTAATTGATTTAGGTGTAAACGCTAAGATCATTCAAAAGACTGGTGCTTGGTTTGCTTACAATGGCCAAAAGATTGGTCAAGGTAAGGTTAACGTTATGAAGTACTTAGATGATAATCCTGCTGTTGCTGATGAAATTGAGCAAAAGGTACGTGATTACTATAAGAACAATAACGATTATGACGAGACCGCTTCAATTGGTTCAGTTGAAGAAGAGACCTCTGGTGGGGATGATTTAGATGCCTTAGGTGATGTAAATCCAGATGATCTAATCACTCCAATTCCAGATGATCTATAAGCTTTAGTTGATGTTTAACAAAACTATCAAAGCCAAAGATGATGACGTAGCGCATGCAGTGAATGCGGCGCTACGCATTTTAACTTGTCGTGAGCACTCTATTCTTGAGCTCTACAAAAAACTAATCTTAAAATTTACTGATAAAGCCTCCAAAGAAGCTATCAAAAAATGCATTGAAAATAATTGGCAATCGCAAGAGCGCTATATGCAAATGCTCTTTGAGCATTTAGTTAATCAATGCTATGGTCCTCGCAAAATCGCTTTAGAAGCCTCTAAAAAAGGTGTGAAAGCTCAATACTATCAGGAGATGATGGATAGTACGGATTTTGTGGAAGTGGCAGTTAAATTTTTAGCTAAAAAAATAGATCCTAGTGTGGATCTATCTTTTGAAGACAAGCAAAAGATCTTAGCCTCCCTTGCTCGTCGTGGTTTTTCAAATTCGATGTGTATGGAAGCTTTAAATACTTATTTGTCTAACCTTGATTAGTCATTAAAATTTAGTGTGTCAATTAAGGCTTCATAGCTTAGTATCATCAATTCCTCATGTTTTTCATCAAACTCGTAAGAGTGGTATTCAACTACAAAATCGTGGAAGAATGGGTCTTGATGCTGTTTTAGCTCATGTTGAACTTTGTAGATTGCCTCAATGTGATCATCAAAGGTACTACCGTACACAATTACTCGGTGCAGATTAAACAATGGCGCAAGAGTTTGAATTGCATACATTAAAGCATCGGTATCATGATCAGAATGATTGCCTAAACTTTGTTCAAAACCATATTTATAAGGCATATGAGAGCAATTGATTGGTGTTCCATTTTGCCCATCAATGATCTGTCCGTTAGTTAAAATACCAATAGCTACTCCGCCTTTAGAGCATCCTAAGGTTAGGGCATTTTCGCCATTAAAGGTTGGATTGTTTCTAATACTTAATTTATGAGAATAAGCATAGTCATAGGCAACAGTTTTAATGCCAAGACTATTAGTTAAAAGTGAAGCTAATGGAATGTTCTTTTCATTTAAGCAAGGACTAGAATTTAATAGGCCATCTTCTCCTTGTTCAATGTTTGCTTGAATGGCAATAAGCACAGATTTAATACAATCCTCATTGTTTAAATAGATTGCTTTAAATTCCTTGATTGAACTTTTGATTTGCTCGATTAAACCATCAATGTTGTCTGTTGTTTTAAGATCAACGGTCGCAATTTCCTCTGTATATCCAAGTGGACATAGCAACGCTTTAAACATCCATGTAGTTTTCAAGATGATCACAGAGCAAAAAGGAATTGGAGTATTGAGTTTATATAATGGGTCTTTTTCATCTTTTACAATGAGTTCTTTATCAATTAGAGTTTGCAAAGTGCTAGATACTGTCTTTGTATCAACTTCTGTCGTAAGATGAGTTGCAATGTTGCTCTGACTTAAAGGCTTACGTAATAAAGCCTTTAAGACTTTGTGTAGGCTTTCGTTTTTTGACATAGTTTAGCTTTTTATTTTGTATAACTTGAAAATTCGTTCTACAAGTAATTTTAAGCTACTAAGTTTTTGAAAAATAAGAGATACCTCAAAAAATAATGCGCCCACAAAGAGCGCATTAAAATAATTGTCAATTAGTATCTAATTTTAAGCATCAGCCCAAACTTCTTTAGCTACCTCAACTACTAAGCGGATCTTAGCCCATTGCTCTTCGTGAGATAATACATTGCCTTCCTCTGTAGATGAGAAACCGCACTGGGTTGATAGGCAAAGCTGATTTAGAGGTACATACTCAGATGCTTCTTTAATACGTGCTTTAATTGCATCTTTATCTTCAAGCTGAGGGAACTTAGAGGTAATTAAACCTAAAACCACGGTTTGATCTTTAATAAAGCGTAATGGCTTGAAATCACCTGCTCTATCTGAATCATACTCTAAGAAGAAACCATCAATCTTGCACTGACCAAATAGTAACTCTGCAACAGGCTCATAACCACCAGAGCTAAACCAAGTTGAGCGGAAGTTACCACGGCAGATGTGCATGGTTAGAGTTAAGTCTTTTGGCTTGTTCTCGCAGATCTTGTTGATAACCTTTACATAGTTCTCTTGAACTTTCTTTAGATCACGGCCATAGCCTGAGTATAAAGCGGTCTTTTCATCAGAGCAGAACTCACCCCATGAAGTGTCATCGATTTGTAAGTAACGGCAACCATGAGCGTATAGGGTATTAGCTGCATCAATCCAAGCTTGAGCGATATCGTTGAAAAGTAACTCATCGTTACCTTTGTATAAATCGATTGGCTCGTAGTCTTTGTTTCTAACTACGCAGATTTGATAAAGCATAGCAGGAGATGGAATAGTGAACTTTACTAAAGTATCACCTGCGATTTTCTTAATTCGATCAAAAGCTTCAACAAATGGGTGAGACTCTGAAAAGCCTACTTTACCTACAATCTTTACAGTCTCAGCTTTAGGCTGAACACCTTCAAAGTGGGTAGACCAGTTTTTAGCACCTACGTGCTCAGTACCGTCTAAGCCTACTAAAAAGTCTAAATGCCAATATGCGCGGCGGAACTCACCATCAGTTACTGCCTTTAAACCATTCTTCTTTTGTGCTTCAACTAATAACACAGAACCTTCAAATTTTACGTAGATACGCAAGCCATGAAAAGTGGCTTGCTGAAGCCTAAGTTTCTCTCAAAGTAGTAAAAA
>ONCS01000134.1 GCA_900316375.1 uncultured Succinatimonas sp.
AAGCATGCATGGTTGGTTAAGCATTAACAGATCCTCCAACAGTTAAAGGATCTTGTTTTACAACATCGATAATATGTTGCATGCTTTTACCTCTCATGCGGTTAATATACGAAGGTGATTCTTTTGTCCACCTTGCAAACAATTTAACCTTTTTCGTTAAATAATTAACGATAGGTTTAGCACTGTTAATCAGGTTAAATAGCTTGATTAGATGTGCATTTAAAAACTTAGCTACCTTCTTTGGAGATAGCGGTTGGCCAACCATCTTTTGAAGTTGTTGACCAGTAATTGCCTTAAGCAGATATACAATCTGGCTTAGGTAAATAAAGGCTTTAACTAAGTTCTTTTTGGTAGATGAGATTTTCTTTAAGGTGCAAAAGCCTT
Organism: uncultured Succinatimonas sp.; assembly: GCA_900316375.1. Lineage (GTDB taxonomy): Bacteria > Pseudomonadota > Gammaproteobacteria > Enterobacterales > Succinivibrionaceae > Succinivibrio. The sequence goes on from ONCS01000134.1 coordinate 385, forward strand.
TTAGAATTCTAAAGCTAATCTCAATCTGCCAGCGGCTTCGATAAAGCTCTGAAACTTGTATCGCATCTAACGCCTCTTGAGGTATGTTAGTAGCAAAGTAAACGTAGCTACCTTTAGCCTTGTTGAATAAGGCTACTACGCGATATTTAAACTCTTCATTGTTCTTATTATGAACTATGAAGTCATAGGTATGACCATCCTTAAATTTCTTATGATTTAAGCAGTATGGTTCATCCCATTGATTGGTGGTCTCAACGTCATCAGTTAAGGTACCATCATCATTGTATTTAATGCAGCTATCTATGACTAATGCTGTATTGCTCTTAAGCTTAATTAAGAACATACCGCCAGCATCAGCTATGTTTTTAAATAGCTCATTAGATACATAGCCGGCATCTGCCATTAGGAGAATGTCTTTAAGTAAGCTTAAATCAATCTCCGCTCTTTCAGATGCAACACCTGAAGTAATGGTTGATGTTACTTCAGTTTGATGAGTTAGTGAGAACGTACGATGGATTTTAGCCTGGTTATCGATCTTGCCCTTGAAGTCTTTGCATAGGCAAGCTACCTCGCTTCCATCTTGGAGATATACATCTCTTAAATTTGGTAACTTTGTTTTTAAAACTTCTACCAAATCAGCGCTATCACTGAAACTCTCTTGATGAGCTACAGCTTTTAGCTCATCGTAAATTTGAATTACAAATGGCAAGAAAGATTTCTTTGCTAAGAAGTCATAAAAAGGCTCCCAACTCATTGCTGGTAAGTCTCTGTCATCCATTAGATCACCATATCTTTCATGGATGCTTCTTAAACTAAACTCTTTGTCGCCATTTATAAGCAGTGTCATCACTGCTTCTAAAAATATTGATGGCACAAAACAACGGCTACGAATCACTAATCTAGTGAGCTTAGCCAATTGGTTAATACGCTCAGGACTTAAAATTTTATGAAAAGTTTCTTGTAATTGATTTGCAGTAGACTCGAGATCTGTGTAAGATTGTTGCATAGCGGTTTTTCCTTTGTAAGTTTTTTTTAAGCACATTAACTATACCAAGTTTAAACCGCTTCCTCAATAATCTATATTCTAGATCGATATAATCTTTATATTATTCAATTAATTATTCTTTAAATACGTATAATTTTTAAGATCCCGTGCATGTTTTATAAGGCATTTTGCTCAATGCAAGAACTCGTCTATGAATAGTTGAACCTCAAGCAAATTTTTATCAAATATCTAGAATAAATTTATGATCAAGATTACAAATTTATATCTACTTGCCTTGTTTTTACAAAACTATTACCTATTCTTAGAAGAGTATTAAACATAAATATGGCAAATTGATTAAAAGCATTTAGGTTAGCTTTAATCAATTGTTTAATAAGATCTACATTCATAAAGCAGTACTTAAAACTACATTCAACCTACATCAAGAAAATGTTAGTTATAGCTGCAACGAGGTACAGATACATGGAACTTTTATCTACTGATGAGTTAAACAAATTATTAACTCCTTTAGGTGGAGATAATCCATGTGGAGATAACCTTGAGTATGACGAGACCTATATGTCTTTAGAAGAGCTAGCAGTAGGTAGTAGCTCATCTGAGATGGGCGACTCAGTTATCAGTGGTAAAGATCCTGATTACCATAAACTTTACACCTCTTGCTTAAGTCTGTGGGATAGAACCCGTGACTTATCTGTAGCCTCTTTCTTTACTTTAGCTTCAACTAAGATGTTTGGCCTTGAAGGTTTAAAGCAAGGTCTACAAGTTATCGATTATCTAGTAAAAGATCTCTATGACACTTTCTACCCAGAGTTAGATCCAGATGATGATAACGATCCAACTCAAAGAATTAACATTCTAGCCATGATCTCTCCTGCCGATGGAGCATTCTCAGATGGCTATAACTTCTTTAAGATTTTACGCGAGATAAGATTAGTTCCTGAGCTTGATTACACCTATCGAGATTATCTAATTGCCTCAGGTTACATTGAGTCAGCAGACGACGAGGTTGATATCAATGTTCTAACCACTCAGATGGCAACTATCCCACAAAAATCTTTAACAGATAAGCTTGCTTTAGTTGAAAGTATTCAAGAGTTAGTTAAGAACATTGCAGATAACTTTAATCAAAAAACAAATGATCTAGGTTATTTAAGTTTTGAAAGCTTAGAGCATGAGATTAAGTTACTTCACAATTTGTATAAGAACTTTGTAGCTAATAATTCTAATACCTCAGGAGACACTACAACTGATAGCACTGCAACAGAAGAGCAGTCTCAAGATACAGCACCTGTTCAGAGTGTAGTTGCAGCAACGGCAACTGTTGCACCTCAGGTTGTAGTAAAGAGTGTTTTCAATCTTGATACCTACAAGGCTCAATCAAGATCAGATGCTTTAATCTTAATTAAAAAGGCTTCAGAGTACTTTGAAAAGACTGAGCCTACAAGCCCAGTGCCATATTTATTACAAAGAGCACTGCGCATGGCAAATATGAATTTTATCGATCTTCTAGGCGAGATTGACTCAAATGCTCTTGATAGAGGTCGTGAACAGCTAGGTGTGAAAAAGCCAGATGATGGCTCTAGCTGGTAAAGGTTTTTAATTTAATTTACATAAGGTAGGACTTTATGGCAAGTAATAGCGGTCAAAAGTTTATTGGCAAGAACAGAGCTCCACGTGTTCAGGTTGAATATGATGTTGAGCTTTATGGTGCTGAGAAGAAGGTAAATTTACCTTTCGTGATGGGCGTAATGTCAGATTTATCTGGTAAGAGCGAAGTTGATAAGGATAAGAAACTTGAAGACAAGAAGTTCTTAGACATCGATGTTGATAACTTTGATGATCGCCTAAAGAGCATTAAGCCACGCGTTGCTTTTAATGTTCCTAACACTATGACTGGCGAAGGTAATATCGCAGTTGATGTAAGTTTTGAGAGCATGGATGACTTTAGCCCTGATAAGGTAGCTGAGAAAGTTGATGGTGTAAAAGAGCTTCTAGAGGCTCGTAAGCAACTATCAAATCTTTTAAGTTACATGGATGGTAAGTCAGGTGCTGAGGACTTAATTTCTAAGCTATTAGAAGATGAGACCTTATTAAAGGCACTAGCTGCTAAGGCTAAACCTCAAGATTCTGATTCTAATAAAGGCGAGGAATAACAAATGTCAGATACTTTAGAGCAACAACAAAGTGCGCAATCAACCCTTGAAGTAAATGACTTTGAGGCTCTTTTAAATAAAGAGTTTAAGCCAAAATCAGAAGAGGCTAATACTGCGGTTAAGTCAGCTGTTAACACTTTAGTTCAGCAAGCACTACAAAACGCAAGCTTAATTTCAAATGACTCAATTAAGACTATTGAAGGCATGATAGCAGAGCTTGATAAGAAGTTATCAGAGCAGATGAATGCTATCATCCATCATGAGGACTTTGAAAACTTAGAAAGTGCTTGGCGTGGTTTATCTTACTTAGTTAACAACACCCAAACCTCTGAGACTTTAAAGCTACGTGTTTTAAATGTAAGCAAGAAAGATTTAGCAAAGACTTTAAAGAAGTTTAAAGGCACAGCTTGGGATCAAAGCCCAATCTTTAAGAAATTATACGAAGATGAGTATGGTACCGCAGGCGGTGAGCCATATGGTGCTATCATCGGTGACTACTACTTTAATCACTCACCACAGGATATTGAGTTATTAAAAGGCGTAGCTCAGATTGCATCAGCTGCCCACGCTCCATTTATCTCATCTGCTGATCCTTCAATTGTAAACTTAGATAGTTGGCAGGATTTAGCAAACCCAAGAGATATTTCTAAGATCTTCTCAACTCCTGAGTATGCTGCATGGCGTTCATTTAGAGAGTCAGATGATAGCCGTTATGTAGCACTAACTCTACCTCGTGTATTAAGCCGTGTTCCATATGGTGCTAATACCAACCCAGTTGAAGGCTTTAACTTTGAAGAGACCACAGATTCAGGAAACTCAACTAAGTACAATTGGATGAACGCTGCTTACGCTATGGGCGTAAACATCAACCGTTCATTTGCTGACTATGGTTGGTGTGCTCGTATCCGTGGTGTTGAGGCAGGTGGTATTGTTGAATCACTTCCAACCCATACCTTCCCAACCGATGATGGTGGTGTTGCTATGAAGTGCCCAACTGAAATTGCAATTACTGATCGTCGTGAAGCAGAGCTTTCAAAGAACGGCTTCTTACCATTAGTTCACTGGAAGAACACTGACTACGCTGTATTCTTAGGTGGCCAGACAGTTAACAAGCCAAAAGAGTATGACAATCCTGATGCAACTGCTAATGCAAGTTTATCAGCTCGTCTTCCATACATCTTTGCAACCTCACGCTTTGCTCACTACTTAAAGTGCATCGTTCGTGACAAGGTTGGCTCATTCAAAGAGCGCGCTGACATGGAGCGTTGGCTATCAGATTGGATTTCTAACTATGTAACCTCAGATCCTAGTGCATCAGAGGAAGTTAAGGCTAAGTATCCTTTAGCTGAAGCTAAGGTTACTGTAGAAGAGGTAGAAGGACAGCCAGGTTACTACACTGCTAAGTTCTACTTAAGACCTCATTACCAGTTAGAGGGCTTAACCACATCTCTACGTTTAACTACTAAAGTACCAACTGGTGCTAAGTAAAAATTTATGCTAGGGAGCGGTATTCGCGCTCTAGATAATCAATACTTAATTTTGTTTGTTTCACAAGGAGTCTATTATGGCAAATGATTTTTTCATCAAGATTGATGGTATCGATGGTGAGTCAGTTGATAAGTCACACGGCAAATGGATTGAGTGTACATACTTCCAGCACGGTTCAGAGCAGCCAATTGTAGCTGGCCGTTCAACTGATGTTTCAGGTCGTGGTCATTTTATTCCATTTACCTTTACTCATTTAATTGATAAAGCAACCCCAAAGATCCAGCAGTTCTGTATGTCTGGCCAAAAGATTGCAAAAGTACAGTTCCAAGTATGCCGCGCAGTAGCTGGTGCTCAGGTTCCTGTATATGAGATCACCTTAGAGAACGTAAAAATTTCTAGTGCTCGTGTTGGCAATATCGAGATCGACGATGAGGGTACTTTAGGTGATGATACCTCAGGCGTTCCAACTGAAACAGTAAATCTAGTTGCAGCTAAGATGACTTGGAAGTACACCGCAATTAAAGAGGACAACACCAAAGACGGTGCTGTTGAAGCTAACTTCAACCAAGTTGAAAATTCATAATTTTAACTTGCTCAAAAAGGCAGGTTAAAGCCTGCCTTAAAAGAATTTTAGAGTTTCACTCATAAAACGATTACAGTTGTTGTTTTCAACACAAGGATTTTATTATGGCAAATGATTTTTTCATCAAGATTGACGGTATCGATGGCGAGTCAGTAGATAAGTCACATGGCAAGTGGATTGAGTGCACAGGCTTTGATCATGGTTCAGAGCAACCTGTTGTAGCTGGCCGTTCAACTGATGTTTCAGGTCGTGGTCACTTCATTCCATTTACATTCGTTCACCTAATTGATAAGGCAACTCCAAAGATTCAACAGTTCTGTATGTCAGGTCAGAAGGTAGCTAAGGTTCAGTTCCAAGTATGCCGTGCTGTAGCTGGCGCACAAGTTCCTGTCTATGAGATCACTTTAGAGAACGTTAAGATTGCTAAAGCAATTGTAAGCATTCCTGATTATGATGAAGATGATGTAGCAGCCGTAGCTGTTCCTGTAGAAACAGTAGAATTAGTAGCTGCTAAGATGACTTGGAAGTACACCGCAATTAAAGAGGACAACACCAAAGACGGTGCGGTTGAGGCTACTTTCAATCAAGTTGAAAACGCATAATTATCACCTCCTAGGTAAGGGCAGGCAGATGCCTGCCTTTTTAGGTTAAGTAGTAGCAGAAATTAAGATTTTTAAATGTCTCAAGTTATTTATAAAAAAGAAAAGTACGTACCTTGTATTCTCACAAGATTAACCGACAATAATCCTGGCGAGAAAAAAGATGATTTACCTCAATTTGTCCCACTTGATACGATTAGAAATGAGATCATTCAAAATCTTGATGCAATCTTAAATTCAAAGTCTAGACCAGAGAGAAGTGATTTAAACAATGACGATGAGTTAGTTTTCTCTGTTTTAGGTTTTGGACTTCCTGATTTTTGTGGACGTTCTAACTCTCCTTATGAAGTAGAAAAAATTCGCCGTGAGATTGAAGAGCAAATTATTCATTTTGAACCAAGAATTAAAAAAGACAGCTTGGTGGTAAGGCTTGTTAATATCGAAAACACCAGGCAGAATTTTGCTTTTACTTTAGAAATAGAAGGGGAGTTTGCATTTGATGTGCTTTTAGGTAGCTTTAAGTGCGCCTCATACATTGATTTAGAAACTGGCTTTGCGACTGTAAAGAGCATCGATTAACGTGAAAAAAGACTTTTTAGATTATTATTCAGACAATTTAGCTTTTATCAGAAAACTAGGCGTTGAGTTCTCAAAAGAGTTTCCTAAAATTGCCAATCGTCTAGATCTAAATGCCTTAGAGTGCCAAGATCCATTTATTGAGCGCTTACTAGAGGGTACTGCCTTTTTATCAGCCCGTGTTGAAAAGAAATTAGACGATGGCTATGACAGGTTGTTATCTGCCTTAATTTTAGCTATCTGCCCTGATATATTATCTCCAATTCCTTCAACTACTGTAGGTTATGTAAGTAAGCTAACCGGTCGTGACGGAGTAGTATCTGTTGACTCTGATTTAGCCTTTACAAAGAATTTATCCACAGCAGCTACTGCCATTACCTATAAAAGCGCCATTAGTACCTACTTAGTACCGCTTTTAATCAATGGCGTAGAGCTCTCTACTAGAAGTACTAATTTAAATGCCATTACTAAAGGTAAATCTAGCTGCTTATCTATAGATTTAGTCTCAGATAACTCCGAAAAGCTCTCTAATTGCATGGGCGATTTTTTAGATCTGTATTTAGATATATCAAATCAAGATGCCTCAGAGCTTTCTAATGCCTTATTTTCAAAATTAGATAAAGTCTATTTTGAAAGTAATGAAAAGTTTTATGAGCTCAAAAAGTTAGAGCTTGAGTTTTCTTTAATTGATAGCTCAGATAACCTCTTTACCTATACCCAAAATAGCCTCTCTGGTATTTCGCTTTTATCTAGTTTCTTATCCTACCCAGACTTTTTTAAGTTTGTAAGAATTAAAAACTTAAGTAAGGCTTTGCAAGGCTTTGAGGTTAATAAAGGCAGACTGCATTTTGTGTTTAAAAAAGATGTAGCAGTTAACTTAAGTACCTCACTAGAGAAAGACCATATCAAGGTTAATGCACTGCCTTTAATCAATCTTTTCTACAAGAGAACTAATCGTAACTTTATTAAAAATCAATATGAAGTAAATGTGGTTGTAGATTCAACCCAAGCACTTGATTACGAGATTAGCTCGATTAGAAAATTAGAGTTTTTTGATAACAACAATCAGCAAGTTTTTAGCGCTTATCCATTCTTTACCGTACGCTCAAATAGTCAAACTAGGGAAGAGTACCGTAACTTCTTTGAGCTAGTGTTCAGACCAAGACAGCAAGGCTTAAATAGTAAGTCACGTAATCTTTACCACAAGTCTGAAGCCTTTATTTCTGTCTCTGGCATGGACTTTAAAGAGCATATGGCAGATGAGCTTACCTTTAGTGCTAATTGCCTATGTACTAATGCTGATTTACCACTTTTATTAAAGCGCAATGACAACTTAGAGTTTTTACTAGGGGATAGTAGTAACACTTGCAAAATCATCTCAGCTATTACTGCACCTCATAAGTCCTTATTTGATTCAAAAGGCTCTGATGATCTGCAAAAACTCTCTTATGTGTTAAGCCACTTATCAAGTTTCTTAGAGTCAGGCTCTCAAAACATTTTAAATAAGCTCAAAGAGCTTATAGGTAGTTTCTCAACCCGCAAAGATGAGGAAATCCATCACTTAGTTGACTCTTTATTAGAGGTCAAACTTGAAGAGAAAGTCTTTAGATATATTTCAAAAGGCTGCGTGTATTTTGAAAAGGGTAAACAGGTTAGATTAAAGTTTAACCCCAAAGATTTAGAAGGCGTGGGCTTCTTTGTCTTCTCAAGAGTTATTGGCACACTTTTAGTAAAGTGCGCTCCTGTTAATTTACCAATAGTAGTTGAAGTTGAAAATTCATTAAACGGTGAGGTCTACACATGCAAGAGCTCAGACGCTTAATTACTAAATACTCAACTACCTTAAAAAGAGGTGGCAGTGAGCCAGACTTTTTCTATTTAGTAAGACTTATCGAGAATTTAAAATCTCAAAATCCTAAAATTGGTTTTGCTAAAGAGCCAAAAGATGAGGCTGTACGTTTTGGACAGATGCCTTATCTTAACTTTCCTGCAACCACCATTCACTCGATAACAGAAAAGCATGACAATGGTGAAGATGCTTTAATTTTAGTGTACTTTTTAGGTTTGTTAGGTGGCAATGGACCGATGCCACTTTCAACTACCGAATACGTCTATGGCAGAGCAAAGCATCATTATGACAATTCCTTACGTCGCTTTTTAGATATTATCAACCATCGCTACATTGAGCTTTTCTACAGAGCCTTTGCTCAAAATGAGCTATCTGTAAATTTTGATAGAGATAAAAGTCAGATCTCAAACTCTATTAAGATGTTAACCGGTGCTCTAAACTTTGATAACACCAGTTTAAAGCCACACACCATTAAATCCTTTGCAAGGTTCTTATCCTATCAAGACAGAACCGTGGATGGTTTAAAAGAGCTCTTACAAGACTACTTTGAGCAAAAGGTGGTAATTAAAGACTTTGTCAAAAAGTGGCAGGTAATTCCAAAAGATTTACGCATGCACCTAGGTACTAAAAATACTACTTTAGGTGTGGATTCTCAATTAGGCTCTCATTACTTATCTAATACTAAAAACATTGAAATTATTTTAGGTCCTTTGACTTTTGAATACAGTCTATCTTTCATGCCTAAAAAGAAGATGTTCAATGAGCTGTATGAAATTACTAAGATGTATTTAGATAAGACTATTAGCTATGATTTAATTTTACAAATTAAAGCTGATACTGTGCCTAAAATTTCATTAAATAAACAATTTGCACTAGGACAAAGTTGTCACTTTGTAACTAATGCTAACCAGCAACAGATTCTTACAGTAAAGCTTTGTGTTGATTCCATCATCAAAGCACAAACATTAAGGACAAGCCTATGAAATTAAAGCGTGTTTCATTATTTAAAAGGCTCAATAAGGAGTGCTATAAAGCTTTAGAAAGTGCCACCGTGCTTGCTAAAACTCGTGGTAATCCCTATGTAGAGTTGTGCCATGTTATAAATCAGATCTTGCTTACCCCAAATACTGATTTACATCAAATCATTAAAAACTTCCAAATTGATGAAAGTAAGCTTGCTAAAGACTTAATTGAGTCAATGGATAGTTTGCCACGTGGGGCTAGCTCAATTGAAGACTTTGCTGTAGAAATTGAGCAGGTAATTAAAGAAGCTTGGATGGTGTGCTCACTGATGTACTCAGATACTGCCATCAGATCAGGCCACTTAATTCTAGCTTTAAAACAAAACTTTGATTTAGCACGTAAGCTTCATTCAATCTCTTCAGAGTTTAAAAAGATTAACGCCGATATTCTTGAAGATAACTTTGTAAATATCGTTAAAAACTCTGATGAGGTGTCTGTAAAAGCTGATAGCTCTCAGGCAGCTTCAGGACAGGCAGGTCAAATGATGTCTGATCCTGCTATGGGTAAAGGTGAGGCCTTATCTTTATACTGCCAGGATTTAACTCAAAAAGCTCTAGACGGTAAGATTGATAATATCGTCGGCCGTGATGAGGAAATTCGTAAAATTACCGATATCCTCTTACGTCGCCGTCAAAATAACCCAATTTTAACCGGTGAGGCAGGTGTTGGTAAAACCGCGGTCGTTGAAGGCTTTGCCTGCCGTTTAGCTCATGGTGATGTACCAGATTGCCTAAAGGGCACTAAGCTTTTATCTTTAGATATCGGTTTACTTCAAGCCGGTGCCTCCATGAAAGGTGAGTTTGAAAACCGCCTAAAGCAGGTAATTGAAGAGGTGCAACACTCTGATACTCCAATTATCCTCTTTATCGATGAGGCTCATACCTTAGTAGGCGCTGGCGGTGCCGCAGGTCAAAATGATGCTGCTAACCTTTTAAAGCCAGCACTTGCTCGTGGACAGCTTCGTTGTATTGCAGCTACTACTTGGAAAGAGTATGTAAAGTACTTTGAAAAAGATCCAGCGCTTACTCGTCGTTTTGAAAAAATCTTAGTTGATGAGCCAGATGATGATAAGGCAGTGCAGATGCTCCGTGGCATGGTAGGAGTACTTGAAAAATACCATCATGTAACCATTTTAGATAATGCTTTAGATGCTGCTGTAAAACTTTCTCGACGTTATATTCCAACAAGGCAGCTTCCTGATAAGGCCGTATCGATTATCGATACAGCTTGTGCTAAGGTTGCCCTCTCACAAAATGCTGAGCCTTATGCTGTTGAGTATTTACGTCGTAAGTTAGAGGCCTTGAACACTGAGAAAGATATCTTAACTAAAGAAGATAACTGCGGCTTTGATGAAAAAGAGCGCTTAGCAGAGCTTGATACTTTAATTGCCAAGGTAACCGAGCAGTTAAATGACAAGTCTAAGCTTTTAGATGACATTAAAGCACAGGCTAAGATCTACATTGACCTTCGTGAAAAAATTAAGTCTCAAGAAAGTCCTGATACTCTTGATGAGGATAAAAAGACTTTAAAGAGTGAGCGTGATAAGCTCAATACTATGCAAGGTGAGGATCCAATGTTCTTACCTGAGGTAGATGAGCAAGCTGTTGCAACCGTTATCTCAGAGTGGACGGGTATTCCTCTAGGTAAGATGGTTAAAGATGAGATTAAGTCTGTCTTATCTTTAGGCGAGATCATGAAGCAGCGTGTCATCGGCCAAGATCATGGTCTAGAGTTAATTGCAAAGCGTATTACCACTGCTCGTGCTCAATTAGGCGATCCAAACAAGCCAATTGCGGTGATTATGCTCGCAGGCCCATCTGGTGTGGGTAAGACAGAAACTGCTTTAACCCTTGCTGAGACTTTATATGGCTCAGAGCAGAACTTAATTACCATCAACATGTCAGAGTTCCAAGAAGCCCATACGGTATCAACTCTAAAAGGTGCGCCTCCAGGATATGTAGGCTACGGCGAAGGTGGTGTTTTAACCGAAGCTGTACGCCGTAAGCCTTATAGCGTGGTGCTTTTAGATGAGGTTGAAAAGGCTCACAAGGATGTGCATGAACTGTTCTTCCAAGTCTTTGATAAAGGCAATATGGAAGATGGTGAAGGTCGACAAATCAACTTTAAGAACACGGTGATCTTACTTACCACCAACGCCGGTGATAACGAGATCATGGAAATGTGTAAAGATGAGAATAATCTTCCGGATGTAAAAACTCTTGAAGAGGCTTGTCGCCCAGCTTTGTATAAGATCTTCCCCGCTGCTTTAATTGGTCGTATGAGCATTGTCCCTTACTACCCATTAAGCCATGAGAGCTTAAATCACATTATTGATCTAAAGCTTTCAAAGGTTGTAAAGCGTGTTAAGGAAAACTATGGGGCTACCTTTACCTTTACTCAACAGGTACGTGATGAAATCATTAGTCGTTGCAATAACATCGCCTCAGGTGCGCGCATGATTGATGCCATCATCTCAAATGACTTATTACCTGAGATTAGTTCTAAGTTCTTAGAAAAGACTATGGATAATCGCAAGATTTTAGGTGTAACTGTTGATAGTAAAGACGGTGAGTTTATCTACAACTTTGAAGATGTGGAAGCTCAATAGTTTTACTAAATATTTAAATTCAGTATTTACACTGTAAAAGCTTAAATCTAAAGGAGGCTGCAGTAATTTTGCAGTCTCCTTATGTAGTTTTTAAGTACTTTTAAATAGAAGCGTAAGCTCTTAAACCTTATGGTTTTGATGTAATAAAAGTTTTGTCAAAGTCATAATGTTTACGAACTTCAAAAAATTGTTAGAAAAACAGTGTGTTTGCTAACAGATAGAGGATAAAAGACACATATTTTTGAAGTCTCATGCTATCTTTAACATGTATACACATAGATAAATAGATTTTGAATTTAGAGCATTTGATGCCAAAAGATAATAAGGTTTACTTATGCTAAAAAAGATTTTCCTACTTACACTTTCAATACTTTCAGCAAGTATGTTAATTGCTTGCTCTTCACACAAATTTGATGTCAGTGTGACTCCAACTCGTGAGCTTTCTAAAACCTATGGTTTCTATCCAACTATTGAGGTAGATATCGCAGGTTTATCTGATACTGATGCTATTAACTTTACAAGCTACCCTGTAGATAAATACTTCCTAGATAGCTCCACCATGCGTGCTTACTTAGAGCCAATTACCTTTAAATTCTCACAAGATGATTTAGATGCTAAGGTCTTAGAAGGTGGTAGTGATGATTTTGCAAAGATCTTTGATAAAGAGCCTGCCTACCTAGTGGTGATTGCAAATCTTCCATACGCTGATAAAGAGCAGCAAAAGCTTGATCCTCGTAAGTTTATCTTGAAGCTAGATGATTCCATGTTCTCTGTAGATCACGATATTTATTTAAAAATCGGTCCTACAGGTTTAATTAAAACCACCAAAGATGATGCCTTTAAATCAAGTCCAAAGGCAGAAGAGTCTATCAATCAGCCTATTATTAAGAACCTAAAGTGTGAAGGCAAAGAAGGTAGTAAAGACTTAAATTGCCGTGAGCTTTATGACAATGAGAAAAAAGCTAAAAAATAAAAGTAATTAGCCTTTTAGTATTGGTTTTTGTACAAAATTTAAAAGTTAAAAATAAACAATTAGTAAGGTATAGATATGCGTTTTCCAAAATTCATGCACTGGTCAGAAGGTCAATTTTTACAACAGCACCATTTCCAGCAATTACAAAAAGCCTTATATAACCAAATTTATCAAGAGCGCAGCTTATATACTCCATACCCAGAAGGTTTAATCTCCATTAACGTTGATACTGATGCCCTACGTTCTCGTCGTGTGTTTATCAATTCTTTGTGCGCAGTGATGCCTGATGGCGTGGGTATATCAATGCCTGGCAATATTGAAATTGAGCCTATTACCGTGAATTTAGATTTAAATAAATTAAATGATTTAGTCACGGTATATCTAGCTATTCCTTACTACTCAAATGAGTACTCAAATATTGCTAAAGATGACACGCATGATTTTGCAAGATTTAAAATCTCTGAAGAAAGCTTAGTTGATGAGAACACCGGTGATAATGAGACAGTAGTAATTAAGCGCATGCTCAATGCTAAGCTTGTAACCGATCCTGGCAAGGTCTCATCTGCATCTGTATTACCAATCTTAAAATTAAAGTGGGTAACTATCGCTGATCATGAGCCATACTTAGAGGTTGTAGAAAAGTACACCCCTCCATACTTTGTCTTAGATAATCACGTTAATATCTTTAATTTAACCTTAGAGCTTGTCTACGAGCTTAAAGCTTGCAAGAGTAAAATCTTATCTGATATTGAGCAAGAGGGCTTTGATCCTAACTTAGTAAGTGGCACTTCGGTGATGCGCCTCATGCAATTAGAGCTTTTAAATAAGTATATTGTAAGTTTGCAGGCACAATGCATTCCACAACGTGTTACCCCATTTACCTTATATTTAGAGCTAAGTAAGTTCTTAGCGTCCTTGCATGCTTTATATCCACTATCAGATCAAAGTGAAGAGATAAGCTACGATCACTATGATTTATACAATGTGTTCTCTAAATTATTATCTGCTATCCGTCAGTTAATCAATGCTCATGGTAAGGCCTCAGCTATTGAAATTGACTTTAACTTTGACTCAGCAATTAACTGCTTAGCTGCCCCAATTTCAGATGAGAACCTAGCTAAAGGTCGTGACTTCTATATCGCTCTTCAAGGTAACAACGATTGGAAATCATTGTGCTCTGACATTGAAACTGGCGATAACTTTAGATTGCTTGATAAAGGCTCTAAAGACTCACGTGTGCGTGGCGTAAAGTTAAGCTATGTCCGCTTTCCACCTCGTTATTTACCAGTACTTGGTAGTGACACTGTGTACTTTAAGGTAATGAAAGAGGAGAGTGCTCGTTTGTGGAGATATGTAGTTGAAGATCATATGATGATCTTAGATTACGCTCCAAGTTTATTTAAAGAATTTAATGCCAAACTCTTTATTGCAGTTGTTGATGAAGAAAATGAGGAGTAGTCATGGCTACTTCAATTACTACGATTGTCAAACCAATCATTTTAGAGATCTGCAAGCTCTATACTTTTAAAAAGCAAGGCGTAGAGCTTGAGTTAAACAAGGTTGAAAGAACCTTTGATGATCTTTTTGAAAAGGCTAAAACTAAAGCTCAAGCACAAGGTGAGGAGCTTACTAAAAGCTATAAACTCCTTGAAAAGCCATTAGTATTCTTTGTTGATTATTGCATCAAGGAAGGTGGTTTTAGCTACTCACGTGAATATCAACCGATGGCTCGTATGTACAACGAGCTCTCAGGTGATGAGAAGTTTTTTGATATTTTAGATAGTCTTTTAAATCGTGAGGATACTCCAGAGGATGTCTTTGAAGTATTCTATTTAATGTTAGGGGTAGGCTTTGACGGTATCTTCAAACGCGATCCTAAAGAGACTATCAACTACATCTACAGATTAAAAGAGATCTTACCTCCATATGTAGATGTAAATAATGAGCCATTGTGCCCTGAGATTTATCAAATCCACGCTAAAGATAAAATTGATAATGATAAGAATTTAGCTTGGTATAACTCTAAAAAGGTGCTCATAGGTTTACTTGTAGCCACCTTCTTATGTTTCTTAATTAACCTTTTTGCTATCTCTCAAAACACCAAAGGCTTTTACAGAGAGTTAGATAATGCTGTAGAAAAGGCCTCTCCTTATTTGAATATCGGTAATCAAACTCAAGAAGATATTGAGTATAAAGGGGAGTAACTATAAATGAATCAACCAAATATCCAAAATCTAAATGTTGATCCAAGTTTATTAGATGGTTTATTTACCTCTCCACTTGGTATTTTAATTGTTGTCATCATCGCTTTAATCTTATTGTTTGTGTTGTGGATTGTCTTTAAGAAGATCTCCATGAGACATAAGATCAATAAAGAAAAGCACTCTTTAAAACAGGACTTAATGATCTGGTCTAACTTATCAAAGTTAGTCTCAGGTGGTAAGAAAACTAAAAAAGAAAAAGAAGAGTTAGCTGTTAACATTAAGTTAATCTCTCAGATCTTTGATAGCGCCATTACCAACATTAAAGCAAAGTGTTTTAAAAAGAATAAAACTCCTTGGTATGTAGTTTTAGGTGAGCCCTTAGCAGGTAAAAGTACCATTCTGAAGGCTCCTGATTTATCCTGCGATTTATCTCGTCGTGAGATGGATGTAAAAGATGAGGAGTGCGCTCACTTTTATATCAACAACAAGCAAGTTTTCTTAGATGTTAAAGGTAAGACCTTCTTAGACTCTTGGCTAGGAGGATCTTCTGCGCAGTGGAATTTAATCTGTGAGCTTATCAAAAAGTACCACCATGTAAAGCCACTATCAGGTATTGTTTTAGTAATTCCTGCTGATGCACTAATTGCTGATGATCCAAAGCTTAGCATCAAAAAAGCTAATATGATGGCTCAAGAAATTACTCGTATGTGCTCAGTGTTGTGCATGTCACTGCCTTGCCGTATTGTAATTTCTAAGTGCGATACCATCACAGGCTTTAGAGAGCTTTGCGCATCTTTAGGTGAAAAGCAGCGCGAGCAAGCAGTAGGCTTTGATTTAACTAATGATGAAGAGTGCTATTTTGAAGACTTATTTGAAAGTGAATTTGATAAGTTTATAGAAAGAATCACCTCAGCTACCTTTAATAACTTAAGTACCAATGAAGTTTTAAACGCTAGCTTTGAAGGTAATGGACGTATCGATAAGAGTGCTAATTTAGTAAGTCTTCCTCATCATTTGTCCTTATTAAAAGAGCGTTTGGCAGTTTATTTAAGCATTATCTTTGCTAAAACTCTTTCTTTTAAGCCGGCCTTAATTGAAGGTGTGTACTTCACATCATCTATCGATCAAGGTATTAATCTTGATAATGAGTTTGCAGCTGTTAAAGGTCAGTCTATTGATGAAGCTTTAATTGTTGAGCACAATGAAACTTCCTATGTAGCAAATTTTGCTCATGACTTATTTTCTAAGTACCTACCATCATTAGACTTTAGAGCAAGATTTACTAAGCGTGAAAAGACTAAGCGTATGGTCCCTATGATGGTGTGCTATACCTTATTAGTTTGCATCTGCTTAAACTATCTAGCAGGTACGGTGCTGGGTAATCGCTTAATCTATACCCCACTTAGAGCACAGCAGATTTATTTGCAGAATTTAGGCTCATCCTTTGCCAATGACAAGGTGCAAAATTCTCCATTATTAGGCTTAGATGAGGATGGCAAAGGTGCTTTATATTTCAACACCTATATGGATAGAGATGTTCATACCATAAGAAGTAATTTCTACAATTTAGCTCATACTAATTTGTTATCAGAAATTTCTCTTCCTAATATCTATCTGCCAAGTAACTATCTTTTCTATGACTTTAATAACTTAGGTATTGATAAGAGAAAATCTTTATATAACCAGTTATTAGTCAACATGGTCTTTGTGCCAGCTACAAGCTCATTTTCTGAGGATTTATTAAAGTCTCAATCTTTGTTTACCGGAAACAAAGCTGATGCCTTATTCTCCTTTATGAATTTAGCTCTAGCTAAAGATAGTACTGATTACAACCCACAAGATTTAGTTAAAGATTGTTTACTTAAGATCATTGCTCACTTGTATCCTGATATCACCCCAAGAATTATCGATCAGATAACTGATCTGCAAAAAGGTGATGATGCTTACATGAAGGCTGCTATCAATAAGGTTGTTATTGATAAGAACTATGATGTTAGTGTCGAAAACGGCATTAAAGAATACATTAAGCAGATGAACATGATTGAGGCCTATCCTGAGTCTTCATATCAAGAAGCTCGCTTAGCTTTAAAATCAGGTGTGCGCTTAACTGAAATTTACAATGAGCTAAAGGATTATTCTTTTGGCTTTAACCCTCAATCTACAGTTGATAATTACTTAGATAAATTTGTGCATTTAACTGCACTTATTAAAGAGGCTTTGATGATTTCTAAACGCTTAGATAAAGATGCTCTGCCATTTATCAAAGAGTTTAGTGAGGTCGCTAAAGTAGTTAAAAAAGATGACAAGAAAGCACCTTTAATTGATGTTCAAAGAAAGGCTATTTTACGTGCAGCCTACGAGAAGTATCGCTCCGATACTTTAGATGACTTTGAGCAAATTAAAAAGTTTGTCTATGCATCTAATGCGATTGGCTCTCACCGTTTTAGAAGTACAGTGGTACTAGCTGATATTGATTTAATCAAGGAAAAGACCTTAGCTTCTTTAGAAAATGACTTTGATCAAATCTCTAAAGATTTAATGACTGTTCATGACTCAAAGATCTTTGATATTTTAGTTAATAAGAGTAATCAAGAGACTATTACCTACAGACAGTTAGCAGGTCTTGTCAATATCGCTTCTTTAGTTGATGAAGATGCTAAGCTTACCATTAACATTCCAAGTGACTATGAAAATAGCTACAAATCAATTGCAGCTGACGTGGTTACTTTTAAAAATGAAATTAAGAGCTTAACTTCAAATGTTAGCGATAACCATTGGTTAGAGCCTGTAGCCCACAGCTTAAATGACTACTTACTATTATCAGAGTATGCCTCAAAGGTTTATCTAACTCGTCGCTTACTTGAGCTTTACCCTCAAGATAAAAATCAAGGTATCAACTTGATGATGCTAATAGATAAGATCTCTGAATTTGATAAAAATAACGATCTTTTATCTTCACTTGTAAATGAAGATCTAGCAAGAGATGCCTTAGGCTATTTTGAGGTAAGTACAGAGTACAGCCCAATGGCAGTTGATAACTACATCAACCCAATTGGCTTTGTAGCTTCAATTAAAAATGAGTTTTCTAAGAAGAAAGCTGATGACAAGATCAAAGCATCAGATGCAGCCTTTGTTGCCTTCTTACAAAATGATAAGAATGTGAATAATGCCTTAAATATCATGGGTAGCTACGCAGGTAAGTTCGTGCTCTATTGGAGTAACTTTGGTGATGAGCTAAAGCCATATGCTAATGACTATTATTCATTCCATGACTTTGCGCTGTCATCTAAGGCTTATCAGATTAACTCACAGCTACGTGATGTCTATAACTTTAGCTACGAGATCTTGTCACTTATCAATCCAAACAGCTTAACTAATCGTGGTAAGAATACTATCGATGATGCTAAGAAGTTAATTGACGCTAGACGTAAGGTATTAGGTATTAACTTTACCGCAGCCTGCAACAATGTCTTAAATGCTTGGGCAATATTGCCAGATAACGCTATTGCTGCAAATGCCTATATCAGATCACTTAGCAAGAAGACTATCCGTAATGACTACACCTTAGTTAGAAACTTATCAGATAGCAAAGCGAATATCCCTTGGTGGACCTCATTTGTAAACCTAGGTACTGCGCTTTTAAAATCTGAGGCAAGTCATCAGACTGTGGTAAGTTTAGATAGCTTCCAACAAAAGCTTTACTACTTCCCAATTTTAAAGGATGCTACCTATGAGGCCATGTCACTTAAGGTAAGAGACTTATCACTTCTTAAAAATAAGCTAAAGTCCTTTGGCTTTAAGAAGAAAGAAAAGTTACCTGAGGATATCTCAGCTGTTGCAACTAATCTTGAAGAGAAGGTTGAAGAAACTGCTCAAGATGACGGTGTTAACAACATGCAAGAGCCTTTAATTGCAGGTACTATGGATGAGAACTCTGATGTTAACACTTGGGCTTCAAATGTCCTTGAAATCATGGACACCATAGGAGATATGAAAAATCCTCTTAAGGTTAAGATTTCAATTCCAAATCTTGAAAAGCAAAATGAGCTTATAGGGGAGACTAATACAGGTCTTACTAACAGTGCGCTTTTATACCGCTATGCTGATGTATCAGTAGATGGCAGAGCAACTCCTCGTCGTAGCACTGTAGTTGAAAAAGAAGAAAGTGTGCTTTACAACGGCCTAGCAGATAAAGGTAATTTAGTTATCAATTACTACATGTACTCTAATGCTGAAAAGGCTGACACTACTTATAAATTAAAAGGCTCATATAGTGCTTTAAGATTGTATTTAGACAAGAATGCAATTGTCTCTGAAAAGGATAAGTGCACTTATGCTCCTGTTTACTTAAAAGATAGTAAGGGCAATGAGAGCATGATGTACTTAAAGCTTGAATTTAATAAAGAGCTTTTAGATCCTAACGAGTGGCCAAGCTCTGAAAACTGGCCATCTATTAACGTGTTCTAAAGAGTGTGAGTTGTTTTGATCTTGCCTTTGATTTTAAAGCATAGGCAAGATCACCTAATAAGCATGCACTTTTGAATTTTTGACCTATACTTAAAATATACGTTGATATTGGTATTTTAATAAGGACGGTGAAATATGACTCCTGCTGCAACACTTGCTAATTTAACCGCTACAGGTGACGTGGTGACAGGTCCTGGTATGCCTACAAATTTAGTAAATGGGCTTCCTGCTGCCTGCATGGGCGATTTAGTAACAGGTCCTGTGGTGGTAGGTGCAATTACCGTAAGTACCGCCTTAAACCATTTAGTTAAAGGCAGGCCCATTGCTAATATTGGATCAGTTGTCACAGGGGTAAATCCAATTACCGGTATTCCTATGGCCTCAGCTGTTGTAGTCTCTCCTCATGTAAATAGAATTGTTTAGAAAAAACTCATAACCTAAAATAAAGCTCCTTTCAAAGTTAGGAGCTTTATTCATTTTGTGAGCTCACTCACCGGATATAGACTACGGCTAAATCTCGTGTGGCTTGAATGAAAATGTACTATGGCAACTGTGGGTGAACTAGATTGGTAATTTCTTTGTAACCACCCTATAACCCCACATGATCCTCAAATCGTAATTTTCTAAAATGAATCCATACATTGAAGCACAGGAGAAGATGTAT
>ONCS01000082.1 GCA_900316375.1 uncultured Succinatimonas sp.
AATATAGAACATTTTCACGAAGTGCCTAGCACCGCGCTTTCATTTAGCCGCTACGAACGGATCCCTCCGCTCATGATAGTTTTTTTGTTTCAAAACTCAATTCCGGTGGCAACTCCTGTAAAGCTCACAACTGAGGCTCAGTTCTTACAAGTACCAGTTACACCTATTGCTACGACTGCAACAACTACAACTACAGCCACAAGTGCAGCTGTTGTGCCTAAGAAAGGGCATGGTTGCTGCATTATGTTTTTCTTATTTTTGCTAATACTCTTAGGTCTATTATTCCTGTTATGGTGGTTCTTATTAAGACCTTGGCCAATGCAAGGACGCTGGTGCGAGGGCATTGATAGAGCCCTAGGTACTACTATTTGTACAGTGCCTGTGGATGTTGAAGCTCTTAAAAAACAGGCAGCGCTTGAGCAAAAGGCACTTGATGATGAGAATTTAAAAGCACTTTTAGATGACCATGTAAAAAAGGCTTTAGAGGAGCAGAAATTAGCTGAAAAGGCTCAAAAAGAAGCTGATGAACTTGCTAAGGTTAAAGAGTTTGAAAATGTAAGCTTGTTTGATGGCAAGAAACCTGCAGTTAAATGTAATACTTTGAAAACCACAGGTAAAATGCCGCGCATGGCTTTAGCTGTTGATGGCTCTCTTTCAATGACCTTGGATTTTGGCAATACAGATAGACTAACAGCTGCTAAAAAAGCTGGCAAGCAATTAGTTGATCAAATTGATAAAAATATCATGATTAACTTTCTTGAAATTAACGGTTGCCCACTTCCTGTAAATCATGGATTCTTCTTAGGTTCTGCTCAAGAAAGAAATAGATTGAAAAAGGCAATTGGGGCTATCAAACCAATAGATCAAGATTATATTTCTGGTACTCCTTTGATCCCTGCACTTCGTACAATAGCTGAATCATTAGATGGCGTTGAATATGAATCCTTAGGCATTATTATCTCGGATGGTGTCGATACCTGTCCTCAAACTAGAGGACAAGATGTATGCGAGGTTGCACGTCAGGTTCACAAACAAAAGCCAAAACTTAAAATTCATACCATTATTATTGGAGATGAGGATAATCCTGCTACCTATATAGCTAATATTACAGGTGGCAAAGTATACAAGCCTCAAGATACTGTTGAACTAATTAAGAACATGAAGGAAGCCTCAGGTAACTTTAAAAAGGTTTGTATTGAATAGCGATCCTAAGTACAATTATGAAAAACTAAATTTCAATAAGGCAAGTTATGTTTAATCTAAATAAATTATGTAAAGCAATTGCAACATCAGTGTTAGCTGTTTCAATGTTATCTTCGATTGCTACAGCTGATGTTTTTGATGATAAGAGCAAAGCTGAGATCGAAAAGATCGTAGATGAATATGTATCAAATCATCCTGAAGTAATTATCAAGGCCATGAAGAAACTTGAAGCTCAGGAGATGGCAAAGCAACAGGCTGCAATTTCTGATACCGTATCATTACTAAGATCAAATAAAGACTTACCATCTGTTGGCAAGTCTGATGCTAAGCACTTTATCATTGATTTCTATGACTTTAACTGTGGCTATTGTAAGGTGATGGAGCCTTTATTTGAAAAGGCTTTAAAAGACTATGATCTACAAATTGTCTATGTAAATATTCCGGTTATTAAAGATGAGTCAAAGCAGCTTGCTGTTGTTGGTCAGGCTATCTTTAATTTAGATCAAAAAGCTTACTTTAAATTCCACAAACATTACATGCAACCAGGTCACTTACCAATGGATACTGATGCTATTAAAGCTTCAGTTGAAGATTCTGGAATTTCTTGGGATAAGGTTGTAAAAGAAATGGAATCAGGTCGCCCTCAAAAGCAAATTGGCATGAATATTAAGTACTCTGCTGATTTAAAAGTAGCAGGCACTCCTTACTTAATTATCGATGGTCATGAAGTAAGAGGAGCTATTACTAATTACAACCGCTTAAAAGCAGAGCTAGATTAGTTAATGTCTTTCTACATTATTCTCATTATCCTAGTTCCAATTCTCTTTGTAATTGGAACTATTTATAACGCCATTAAAGAGCAGAACAAGCTTGAAAATGGCGCACTTAAAGACATTCTAAAAAGACGTGCTGAAGAAAAAGCCCACGCCTTAAAACATACACAAAATACACCTCGTACTCCTAAAAAGTAATTAAATCTGACCTTTTAGAAATTTTTACATTTAGTTAACCTACCTTAACAAAATTCCTAAAATAAGCTTACAAATCAAATAATAAGAAGCATTATCAATAACTCAACTTTCGCATGAACTTAAAAGTTCATAAACATTTATTACATGCGGTTTAGCACCGTATTAGTTCTTTAAAAATACGTTATTGATTTTTATTTTGACACGATTTAATGGGGATTATCTGTTGTTTAATATAGTAATCAATAC
>ONCS01000107.1 GCA_900316375.1 uncultured Succinatimonas sp.
ACTCCTACTAAGTATGTAAATACCTTAAAGGCAGCGCATGATAGCAGAATTGCAACTGATCCTGTGTTTAAGGTAATTCAAGATGAGCGCGATAGATACTTTAAGTTAAAGCGCGCTAAAGTTTTACCTTTAAACTATGAAAAGCGTAAAGCGATGTTTGATGAAGACGAGAGAATAAATCTTGAGCATACAAACATCAGACTTAAGGCAATGGGCAAGGACGAAGTTAAATCTGTAAAAGATTTACCTGATAACTTTGAGTATGACGATCCTATCTTGCAGGCAACTGTAAACATTGCATCTGATTACACTAAGGACTTAGAAAAGGATGGAGTAAGTGAAGTGCAAACTACACCGATCCTCTTGAAAAAGCCTAATTCAAACTAAATTTTAAAATAAATACAAGCCTGGCAAATGTCAGGCTTTTTTCTGTGTAAATACTTTTGTACAATTAGGTTAAATAAACTAATCGTAAAACAAAATTAAGGAAAATTATGGAAAAGCGTACATATACAGCACAAAAGAGATCAGATTACAAAGCACCTAATTTCACAGCAACTACTATTGATTTAACTTTTGATCTAGACGACGAGCAAACTAGAGTTAAATGTGTTGCTCACTACAAAAGATTAACTAAAGATACTAAAGAACCTTTAGTTTTAGATGGCGAAGAGTTAAAGCTTGTATCAGTTAAGTTAGACGGTGTTGAAGTTAAAGCCAAAGAGACTAAGACTGGTCTTGAGATTGCTAATGTTCCAAATGAGTTTGATTTAGAAGTAAATAACATTATCAATCCTACAGCTAACACCACTTTAATGGGCCTTTATAAGTCAGATGGCGCTTTTTGCACACAATGTGAGCCTCAAGGCTTTAGACGTATTACTTACTTTTTAGATAGATCTGATGTTTTAGCTAAATATAGAGTTACTATCATTGGACCTGAATACGGCTGTGGTGTGTTACTTTCTAATGGTAACTTAGTAGAAGAGGGTAAAAAGAAAGATAGAAACTACGCTGTATGGGAAGATCCATTTCCAAAGCCAAGCTATTTATTTGCACTAGTTGCAGGTACCTTTGATATTGTATCTGATACCTTTACTACAAAATCTGGCCGTAAGGTTGATTTAAAACTTTATGTTGACCGTGGTGCTTATGACAAAGGTTTATGGGCAATGGAGTCAATTAAAGAGTCAATGCGTTGGGATGAAAAGCGCTTTGATCTTGAGTTTGATTTAGATAACTTTAAAGTTGTAGCTGTAGATTTTTTTAACTTTGGTGCTATGGAGAACAAAGGCTTAAATGTCTTTAACTCTATTTATGTCATGGTTGATCCTCAGACAGCTACCGATAAAGCTTTCTACAATGTACAAAGCGTAATTGGTCATGAGTATTTCCACAATTACACAGGAGACAGAGTTACTTTACGTGACTGGTTCCAATTATCTTTAAAAGAGAGCTTAACTGTTTTCCGTGATCAAGAGTTCTCATCAGATGTTGCAAGCCGTCCTTTAACTAGACTTTCTGCTATCAACGTGATCCGTGGACCTCAATTTGCAGAAGACGCATCTCCTATGGCACATCCTGTGCGCCCAGAAGAGGTGATGGAAATGAATAACTTCTACACTGTAACTATTTACGATAAAGGTGCTGAAGTTATCCGCATGATCCACACTTTGATCGGTGAGCAAAAGTTTAAAAAGGCTTTAAAGACCTATTTAACAAGATTTGATGGTCAGGCAGTAACCATTGAAGATTTCTTAAAGGTCATGGAAGAGGTAGGCGAGATTGATCTAACTCAGTTTAGACGTTGGTATACCCAAGCAGGTACTCCAAATGTTAAGGCAAGTTGGACTTATGATAAAGCAGAGAAACAGCTTGTTTTAACTTTATCTCAAAAGACCAATCCAACTCCTAAGCAAGATACAAAAGATCCTTTCTACATGCCAATTCGCATCTCTTTCTTAGACAAAGATGGTCACGATGTAAGACCTCATGAGATGCCATCAAACGGCTTTTTAATCTTAAGTGAGCCAACTCAAGAGTATAGATTTACTTTAGATGAGTTTACTATCCCGGTTATTCTAAGAGACTTTAGTGCTCCAGTTAAACTTGATGCTCCATACACCACAGAGAACTTACAGCATATGCTATCTTACTGTGATGATGCCTTTATTAAAGTAGATAGCGCTAATACTATGCAAAATCGCTATATTCACGAGAATATGGAGCTTGCAGCTAATAAGCAGGATTTACCAGAGCCTGTAGCTTTAATTACCTCATTTAAGACTATTTTAGATGGGGTAAATAAAGACTCTGATTTCATGCTTATCAATGAGACTTTAAAGATTGCTCCTATTGCAAACTTAATGGAGACTTTCGATAAGGTTGATATTGAGGCTTTAGCCTTTGCAAGAAATGCTCTAGAGACTAAAGTTGCAGTATCTTTAGTCAATGAGTTTAAGAAAGTTTATGATACTGTAAAAGCTGTAAGCCCACAGTATAGTGTTGAAGACATGGCAAAGCGTGCTTTAAATAATAGCGCTCTGCATATGGTAGCTACTGCTTTAGTAAGTCAAAACAAGGCTCAAGAGGCATCTGATTTAGTTTTACGTCATTTTGAAAAGTCTCGTAATATGACCGATAGACTTCAAGCTTTAACTGATGCTGTGCATTTAGATTTAGCTTGCAAGAATGAGATTTTAAAGTGCTTTGAAAAGGTCTTCTCAAAAGATGCACTAGCCTTTGACAACTACTTTAGAGTACAAGCAACAGTTCCTAATAAGAGTGCTATTGATAATGTTAAAGCTTTAATGAGCCACCCAAGCTATGATGGTAATAATCCAAATCGTGTAAGAGCTCTACCTGGTGCTTTAGCTTTATCAAATCCTATAGCACTACACGACATTTCAGGTGAGGGCTATGACATGCTTTGTAAAGAGGTTAGTCGCCTAAATTCAATTAACCCAGCAGTTGCTGCAAGAATTTTAACCCCACTTTTGAGCTTTAGACGTTTTGATGAGACAAGACAGGCTATGATCTTAGATAGACTTAAGAAATTACAGGCAATCCCTGGTCTTGCTCGTAACATCTATGAGAAGGTGGATAGTGCTTTAAAAGCATAAAGGTGACTTATGTTTGGTCAAAAGCGTTATAGATTTTCTTTAAGCATCACTAAAGAGCAACTTTTAGCTGTATATAAAGGTGCTATTCAGCGTGTGCGTATTCGCGCTTATGATGGTACGGTCTTAGAGCTTGATGCTAATCGTTTAAAAATGTTTACCACCAACGAAGGTATTTATGGTGAGTTTGAGTTAGTCACCACCATGGAAAACAAATTCGTTGAGTTAAGACAATTAAGTTAAGGAGAACTTATGCAATTTATCCCTTACAGCTTATATCCAACATTTATAAGACCTTTCTTATTTATGTTAGATGCTGAGACTGCCCATGGCGTGATCATAAATGGAGCTAAGTTCTTATCTAAAAAGCCATTTACCAAAATCTTTGGTCAAGATGTAGCTTATCGTCCTGTAGAAATGATGGGCCTTAAGTTTAAAAATCCTGTAGGTTTAGCTGCAGGTCTTGATAAAAATGCTGAAGCTGTAGATTTCTTTGGTGCTTTAGGCTTTGGCCATATTGAGGTTGGTACGGTAACTCCTAAGGCACAAGATGGTAATCCAAAGCCTCGTATGTTTAGAATTCGTGGTGCTCAAGGTATTATCAACCGTATGGGCTTTAATAACCTAGGTGTAGATAATCTTGTCAATAACCTAAAAGGCCGTACCTATGATGGTGTGTTAGGCATTAGTATCGGTAAAAATGAGACTACCTCAATAGATAATGCTGTGGATGATTATTTAATCTGCATGGATAAAGTCTATGAGTATGCAGACTACATTGCTGTTAATGTGTCATGTCCTAATACTCCAGATTTAACTAAACTTCAGGCACAAGAGCCATTACTTAAGCTTTTAAGACCTTTAAAAGAGCATCAATTTAAGCTTCAAGATCAATACAAGAAGTATGTTCCTTTAGTAGTTAAGATTGGGCCTGATCTAAGCGATGAGGGTATTAAGAATATTTGCCAAGTTTGTGTTGATCTTGAAATTGACGGTATGACTTGTACAAATACCACCACTACCCGAAATATAATCCATGGTATGGAACACGCCTCCGAGTGGGGAGGTCTATCTGGTGAGCCACTACGTAATTTTAGTACTCAGACTTTAATTAAAGTAAATGATTTCTTAAAAGGTCAAATTCCTTTAATTGGTGTAGGCGGTGTGTCAAATCCTGTTTCTGCTCGAGAGAAACTTGAAAACGGTGCAAAGCTTGTTCAGTTATATAGCTCACTTGTTTACCGTGGTCCTAATGTAATTAAAAACATTGTAGATAACATATAGTAAATCTTTTGGATTGATCTGATTTGGAAAAGGCTTGCTCTATTAAAGTGCAGGCTTTTTTTGTTGCAAGTTACTAAGATTGATAGAATGCGATATATATAAACTTTGATTTGTAAAGTGTAATATTCACAAAGTGAGCTATTTTTAAACATAAGTTTACAAAAATGCTATAAATGTCAAATTTTATTGACTTTATCGTAAAGAAAACTATAATCACATCTGTACGAGGAAAATCGTACTAAAACAATCATAGAATTTAGGATATATATTATGAAAAAGTCACTTTTAGCTTTAGCAGTTCTAGCAGCTGCATCAGCAAACGCTGCAACCGTTTATGATAAAGACGGTACTACACTAGCAGTTGGCGGTCGTGTTCAGGCTGTTGCTTACAATGGTAACTTCGACGGCGCAGGCAAAGACGACGCAAACTTAAAGAATTCAGCACGTTTAAACCTAGCTGGTAACACCAAGCTTACCGATTGGGTTTCAGCTTTTGCTTTCACTGAGTGGAACATGGCTGACGGCAACAAGGGTCAAGATAAGATCTCTACTCGTAATCAGTTCGTAGGTTTAGACTTCGGTTCATTTGGTAAAGTAACCGCTGGTAAGCAGTACGACGCATTCTACGACGTAATCGGCAACACCGATATTTGGGAAGATTGCGGTGATATCGGTACCTTCTCTGATGGTGACCGTCGTAACGGCGTTATCAAGTACACCTATGATAACTACGGTTTCTTTGCTCAGGTTTCAGCACAGCTTGCTGCTGACAAGATCTTAGTTGCAGCTTCACACCCAGTATTCGGTGGCAACTACAATGTTAACGGTGGTTTCGCAGCAGCTGCTGGTTACACTGTTGATATCATTGGTGGTCCTCTATCATTCAAGACCGGTTATTCATACTTAGAAGGCCAGTCAAGCAATGCTGACGACCTAGCTAAGGGTGATACCTTCAAGAACTTCAAGCAGTACGGCGCAGCTTTAACCTACGGTAACTTAGGTTCTGGCTTATACTTAGCTGCTCAGTACAACAGAGTAAGCTTCAAGATGCCTGTAAACACCTACGACAAGAAGTTCTCAGATGGTTACGAGTTCGTTGTAAACTACGGTTTCGAGAACGGCATCGCTTTACAGACTGGTTACTTAGCATCTGATTCAAAGGAAAAGATTGCTGGCCACAAGACCGAGTCAACTTTAATCCGCAAGGTTCCAGTATTAGTAACTTACACTGCTAACTCAAACTTCTACACTTGGGCAGAGGCATCATTTGATGCAGACTCAAGCGAGACTAAGACCGACAACGGTACTTTATTAGCAGCTGGTGCTCGTTACATCTTCTAATTTAAACTTGTTCAAAGTTTAAATCTAAGCCAGGGGAAAATCTCCTGGCTTTTCTTTTGCCTCTATCCTAAAACTTTTGAGTCTTCCTTTCTTTGTTAAAAAGATTGTCTTGGTGCAGATTTTATCAATAAGCGCACGTAAAACACCGTCGTTTACGGCGGTGATATAAGTGCGCGGTAAAATGATTTGACAACTCTGTCGTAAG
>ONCS01000084.1 GCA_900316375.1 uncultured Succinatimonas sp.
TCTAGTCATAACATTCAAATTTCTACAATTTGTCTGTAAACTAGCTTACAATGCTTAAAACAGTTTACTTTGATGCTCATCACCGCCCTAAAGGGCAGTGTTTTCGCATCCGGTTAGTGGATAAAACATTACTCTATTAAGAGAAAATGCAAGTACTTGCAAATTCTCTTAAATGTTTAAAGGTACTACTTAACTTTTCCGTAGTACTCTTCATCTTTAACAGGGCGAGAGTAGAAGTAGCCTTGAATTTCATCGCAGCCAAGCTTTTTAAGCATCTCATTTTGCTCTTGATCTTCAACACCTTCAGCGATGGTCTTAATACCAAGCTTTTTACACATGGTAATAAGTACGCTTAAAATGGTAGTGATCTTCTCATTGTTATCTTTACAGATATTATCAATAAGCTTCTTATCAAACTTAACTTCAGATACAGCCAAATCAGCAAGTGAGTAGATATTAGCGTGGGCTGTACCAAAGTCATCGATTGAGATACTAAAGCCTTCTTTTGACAATTCTTCAGTTACAGCTACTAACTCTTTGTGATGCTCAGTATTAGTATGCTCTGAAACTTCAAGTGGAATTAGGTTATAGGCAATTCCATACTTGTCCATAATTGCCTTTAATCTTTCTTTAAAGTCAGGGCGAACAATAGTATGACGAGAGAAGTTGCAGCTTACAGGTAATACTTTCTCACTATTATCTATACGCTCATGCATGCGCTTGGCAATGGTCTCAAGCACATAGTAATCGATTAAATGGGTAAAGTGAGCTGACTCTAGAGCTGGAATAAAATCATCAGGTGGAATTACCGCATCATTGATAACTAAGCGCACTAATGCCTCAGCACCAGCGATTTCTGCAACATCACCTTGAATTTTAAACTTAGGCTGATACATGACTTTAAAGCAGCCACGATCGATAAAGCCTTTGATTTTATCTGGCTCAATGATATTTAAGACATTATCATTTTGCGAGCGATAACGTACAAAGTCAGCTTCAGTGGAGTGCTCATGATAGTACTTCTTTTTCTCAGCAAGCATATCAGTTTCGGCTTGATTTAAAGCAGACTGAATAAAAGCACCGTTACTTGCCCAGGCAGTACCAACAGATACAGAGAAACCTTTATCAGAGGTCATGAAAGCTTTAAGCATATCAGAGACCATGATAAAGTCATGAGAGGTAATGTTTGGATATAAACCTACGAACTCATCACCACCTACACGGTAGATATAGTCACTTTCATGTAAGAGCTGACGTAACAAAGAGGCGGTTCTAATTAAGATAGTATCGCCAGTTTTCATACCAAGCTTAGAGTTAATCTGCTTTAAACCGTTGACATTTAAGTAAATCACACCGATATTATCAGTCACCCCTAAAGTGTTCATATCTGATAATAGGGCGTTACGATTCTTAAGCTCAGTTAAGGTATCACGGTTGGAGATCATGGAGATCTCTGAGTGCATGATACGATGAGAAAGGGCAGATGAGACCAAACTTGCAATGGTCTTTAAAGCTGGAATTAGAACATTTAAAGATTCTTGCTTAGGATCTTTTAAGAAGATGGTACCTAAGTATTCATCCTCAACTTCAAGAGGGATAGCAAAGTATTTAGCTTGATCAAGAGGGCTATCATACAAAGCCACATCTTGCTCAAAACGAGCTTTTTTCACAATCTCATCAGGCACTTGCACTTTGTAATTATCTACATGATTTGATTGGCTTATCCACAGATGAGTACGTGTAACATCCTCATCTTTAGATCTTTGCTCATTCTCTTTAGCACTTAAGTGAAGATCATTTTCTGTGGATTTTTTAAGCTCATATAAAGCTGCGTATTGTGAGTTAGTCTCAATACCTAAGCACTCTAAGAACCTGTATAACTGCACATCTGGATTTTTAAGGTTCTTAGTATAAATAATTGTAAAAGGTCCTACGATATCATTGACACTTAAGCCTTCTTTTAAGGTCAAGAACTCATTGTTAACATCTTGATTACGTGATACTGCTACATTGATAGTATAGGTACGTGAATACAGCTCTATGTTTTTAGACTTAATTACATAGTTATCTTTTAACTTTGAAGAGACTAGGGAAGTTACATAAAACTTTCCATCTAAACTATGATTAGCATTACAGCCTTCACATGGCTTATCACAGCCACGTAATAACTCATGACAAGTACCAACAAAGCCACCTTTAAGGCCTAAAGCATCAGATAGAGGCTTATTGATATAGACGATATTTTTAGACACAGAGTCAGTGATAAACACATACTCATCGATGTTATCTAGAAGGATGTCGGCTACTTCTGAAATATCAAAAGAGCTTGAAGAATTGTAAACAACGTCGTCAAGACCATCGAAATTCATACTTGATTGTATGTTCTCGTCAATGAAGGCGTCTTGCAATACGTCGGCTGTAGTTGAGTCGTCTATGTTCTTGTTCATAAGTGCTTTTATTTATAATTTTCAAAATTCCAAACATAGTGGAATTTTGTGCAGTATACACGTAGATATTATGTAATGATTATAATAGACAAAACGTGCTATTTGGCTTTATATCAATAATTTAGATAACTCTATCACACTTATACAGTAAAATCTCTTTAAACTTGCTAAGTAACCGACAAATTTCTATCGCATAGTGAGTGATAAAATTGTTCAGTCAATTAAACAAAAGCATATATTTCATTTTGCGCACGGTATCAGTTGCGATTATATATGTAAAATTATTTAACCTAAAAAAGTGAAAATATTTAAAGTTTTAGACAAGAGTTTGACATTTTGCGTAATTTTAGTGCAAAATTTTGCTAAAACTTTTTGTGATCACGATTTAAAAATTTGCATATATAAGATCTCTAGATCCAAAACTTTAATAAAAAATAGCGTGTAAAATTAGGAATAATTATTTGAAATAGAAAGAAAAAGTTTGAAGTAAAGATCAGTTTGAAAGCTTGAGTTAACATATAATTAA
>ONCS01000080.1 GCA_900316375.1 uncultured Succinatimonas sp.
ATTGTGCTCTTAATTACAGTATCAGCACTAAAGATATTTAATGACTCCTGTTTTCTCTGGGTTAGTGTCTGTACTCGGTCTAGGTTTGAGCTAGGCTTGTACAACTTTGATTGCTTAAGTTCTTGATTTGCAATATTATTTGCAATTTCCTCAAGCTCGGTTACGTCTGGGCTTGACTGAGGTTTGTCGGAGGTTACGACACTTCCTTTATGAATAACTGTGGTATCAGCCTTAGCACCTGGAGCTTCAAAACGCTCAATAGGTACAAACTCAGCAGGATTTATCTCGTTTTGCTGACCACAATTCATGCATTTAGCACGGCCTACTGAAATATTAGCGGTAGCTACATTGGCATTTATCTTTACCATTAGCTCATTAAAGCGAGCAACAACAGAGGTTATTCTCATCTTTTGAGCACTCTGGCAGTTGCAGCAGTAATTTGTAATTTCAGAGCCCTCTTTGATTTTGAGCACAGAGTTAGACTTTTGCTGCTCAACAGGTGTTACGATGTTCTCATCATTAACAACGCTAGCATCGCCTGTTTCGCCATCAACGTCTAAATCAATATCTTTGAGTACCTCATCATCTACCTTAGAGAAGGCGTCATCTACGTTCTTTAAAGAGCCATCCTTGATTGTAGGATTTGCTGCATTTACATTACCATTTGCAGAAATCTCAGTATTATTTACAGTAGCTTCAATATCACCATCATCGATGATGTCCTGAGTTTCTGCTTCAGTGGTATCACATGAAACTTCATCTACTACGATCTTGCCAGGTTCATTTGTGCTTTCATCTCCATCATCAGAGTCTTCTGCTGATGGAGTGCTTGGAATAGTCTTTTCACTACCGCCATTTTTCATGGCTCCACGTATGTAGCTAGACTGATTTTCTGTATAGAAAATAAACTGCTTAACAACATCTAAAAAGTACTTGTTGAGCTCATCAATCTCAGAGATAGAGATGTTAGGAATTCTATCTTCATCAAAAAGCTCGTGATAGCCAATTTGTGCATCTTTAATTTCATTGATGCAGTTTTTTAAAATACTCTCTAGGTTAGTATTAAGCACAGTGATCCTGTCATTCTCTTCCTTGAGATTTTTAACATCTTCTCTGGTCTTATCTAACTCTTTTTGAGTCTTATTTAGCTCCTTGCTTTGTTTTTGCTCCATCTTGGCATGTTGCTGGATCATTTCTAGAATAGCAGCAGGGCTTAAATCATTAACTCCTAATGCTTTAAGCTCTTCGAGTGCTTTTAAATTTTGCTTGTCGTTGTAAACTGCCATTTTGGAAATTCCTTGTTTAATGCCTATCATCTGAATTAATGGCGGGCATTGTACAGAAGTTTTCTTGGGATTAATAGTACCCCAAAGGACTTTTTTTAAACTTTTTTAAGCTCACATTTATGGCTTTTGAAAAGTTTTTAAAGCTTTATTTTTTCCGTACTTAGCGTACCAGTGCGCATTAGCTCCTCTAGCTCAGATTTATTAATAGTGCTAGGAATTAAACCTTCATCTAACATCACTTTAAATCTGCCAGAGTGCAAAACTCGCACAGTTAGAGTGACACCATATCGGTCATAGGATATGATTTTGCATCTATCCCTAAACTTATTGAATGTAATGACATTGATAGGATCAACACCATTCCAATCATACTTAGCAGCATTAGCTGAGAGGTTAGCCATAAGTCTAGGTACGCCGAACCTGCCACTTACAGGTTGTCTTGCAATAAGGATTTTACCCTCAGGTAAGAAATAACTCATAGCTCACCATCCCGTACTTTACGCATAAGCTCTAGAACTACCTCTTGTGGATTTTTACCTCCACAATTAAAGTAGAATTCCATCCCTTGATACCGCATCATTACTTGATTGTACGGTACCCTTGGTTGCCTATTATCGAAATTAGGTGAGTTTCCTCGGATATCATTACTGTAATAAGGGCGACGGTCATGGTATTGCTTGCCATAATAGGGCTGATTGCGTCTATCATGGTTGTAACCTCGATTATTGCGAGGTTGATGATAACCATCATGGTAGCCATTTCTTGAGTGAGCATGATAGTTGCTTTGACATCTATCTACAGGATAGTACTTACCAGGCTGTCGCTTAGGCTCAGCTGTTGGCTCTGTTTCTTTAGATGACTCGGCGTCTTTCTTATCTTTTGAGTCATGCTCATCATCTTGAACCTGAATAAAGCCAAAATCGGAATCTTCTGAAACAGGATCAGTATCAGAGGTATCCATTTTGACTTTTTCTACAAGTTCTACCCAACAGCATTTTGCAACACGTGCAGCTACTGAGTATAGGATGCGCTGACTGATGCCTAGACGCTTACTGATAAGGTAGCTATCAAGACCTTGCTTCAAAAATGTTACTATATTGTTAAAGAGCATTTGCAAAGCTTTCTGCTCGCGAGCCTCAAACATTGCTTTGCCCATGCTTGAGATGCCAATTGATTTGGCAATATTAGCGTGCATAGAGTACTTTTCTGCAAGTACTAAGATTGAATCTGTGCCTTGGATTAAATTCTGGGCAAGATTGTTTTCTACATTAGCAGGTACTTGACCTCGCTTTTGATACAAATTACACATCATTAGATCTCCTGAATTTTGGACAACCTAATGATACACAAACCGCATTCCTATGGGTGTTCGCAATAGTTGTTAGTTAC
>ONCS01000079.1 GCA_900316375.1 uncultured Succinatimonas sp.
CTAGCTTACAATGCTTAAAACAGTTTACTTTGATGCTCATCACCGCCATAAATGGCAGTGTTTTCGCATCCGGTTAGTGGATAAAGTCTTATTGAATGTTTAATTGAAAATCTATGCAAAATTGCAAGGAGAATTTTTGAGTTAAAACATGGAGACCTCTTTACTTTGATGGATGCTTAAGTAAAAGCGTAAAGAGGTAACTGACAGCATTGTAAGAGAGAATGCTTGAACTTGCCATATGAGGTCTTAATTTCGACCAAGATTTGGTAAGACTATTAGGATAGGCAATAGCAACTACTCTCTTGGCCTTTTTAAGATTTTTTGCACTTCTTGTAAGTACTAAAAATGTCGACAAGTTGATTATACATCATTGAAATATTAAAAGCTTAATTATGATCCTTCCTTGCACTCATCATTTGTGCAACGGCCTGTTGCACAATTACAACTTCTTGAAATTAGGGGATATTTTAGTTTACTCTCTTTCAACTCTCAGTATTGAGTTTAAAGTTTTGTCCTAATTCTCATCAGAAATTAGATAATGATCTTTATTGGTGATCCCGTCTCGTTTCATCACTTCCTGCATTTTGGTAGGGATCTTGCCTTGGCCTGACCACAGGTATTCTTCACCATCAAGGGCAATATAGGCATAGCGAGGTTTCATCTTAGGACGGTTCTCTTTTGCCTTAATGCCTTTGAATGCCTGCAAGTCGTCAATTGTAAAGTTGTGCTCATCTAGGGAGTTTAAAAGACCTGATAGAAACTCTTGTTTTTGCGCTTTTATAAGCGCTTCATGATCTTCATTAGATTTAACAATCTCATAAAACTCATTTAACTTATCTAAGATAAGCTTAATCTCATTGGCACTTGCGCCTTTGAAAAAGGCTTTTAAGTTGCGATTGTTTTTTAAGTATTGATAATTCATAAGTACTTTTAAAATTGTGAAGATCAAAAGGTAGAAGGCCTATTGAGTTAATTTTAGCAAACTTAACACAAGGGCGCTAAAAATTTGTATAATCAGCCTATGAAGATCATAATTTTACGCCACGGTGAAGCTACTTACAGCGCCTCAGATAGAGTTTTATCTCTTGAAGGACAACGTCAGGTAGCAGCTACAGCTAATAAGCTCAATGCTCATTACAAGGTAACCACTTGTATTAGCTCTAATAAAACTCGCGCCTTGCAAACAGCTAAAATTGCTTGCAATGTACTAGGTTTTAAAGGAGAAGTTGAGATTGATAAAGAGCTGTCTCCATCTGGCAATCCAGCACATATCGTAAGCTATCTTGATACCTTCGAGATGGGCTCATCAGTTGTGCTAATTGTATCTCATCTACCTTTAGTTGAAATTCTAGCCTACGAGCTTAATTTAAAGATAACTTTACCTCCATCATTTGATACAGCTAATGCCTTAGTGGTTGATTACAATGGTAAGCGTGGTAAGTATGTAGCTTTTTATAAGCCTTTTGAGGATACTAAATTCTTTTAGTACTTAACGTATTTAAAGATTTTAAATCCAAAGAAGAAATTAGCTAAAATCTCATCCCCTTCTTTCAATTTTCTAGTACTTTTGAGCTTAAATTAAGCTCTTTTTGCGGTACTTTTGCGATGTACTTTTAAAGTACTTTAAAAAATCCAAAGTAAAACCTAGTTTGTATCGCAAAATTAAGTAATTAGTGAAAAGCTAGTTAAGAATAATTATTAGTAATTTTAAGAATTTTGATTAAGCTTAAAAATCTTACTTGATAACAGTCACAAAAATCCCTTCTTTGCAAGGTGTGCGTAAAACGTGCTTTTAAAATTTTATTAACTGTCAAATAATTGCTAACTGTATGTTTAATTGATAATTTTTGTGCAATAAGTCAATGCAAAAGTAGGAAAAATGTCCTATGATTATAGAAGTCAACAAACATAAATAATAAGATTTCTTTCTACAGCAAAAAGACAAAAATTATAAAAAAATAGAAGGATTTAAAAATGAGAGTTTTTAAGAATTACGCTCCAAAGCAAATAGCTAAATATGTCTTAGCTTTCTTTAAAGGTACATTTACCATTGAAGGCGCTGGTACTTTCGAGTTTGATTGTAGTCGAGTAATTGTCCGCGTGAAGATGGATCAAAAAGCTGTGAAGATGTGCCGTGAGATTAACGAGCACGCTGCACAGATGACTAAACACGAAGTGTTGTGCTATCAGTAATCGAGCACAAGCTAAGTACAGCTTAAAATCAGCTTAAAAACAAAAACTAGATATAAGGCCACCTCACAGGTGGCTTTAGTTTGTCTTAAATTTTCCATCGCCAAAACATCCTAGACCTATTTCCTAAAGAACTAAATCTCCCATACCTTTAAAACCTCGATCCTAGCTTTAAGCCTAAAAAGATAGCACTTAAGATTGAGCCGATGATGATATACACCGCCACTGCAAACAGGGGAATATAGATTAAAAAGATCATGGTGATAAATAAGTACTCATAACCGATTAAAGATGTGATCCTTAAATACAAAGGCGTTTGTAAGAAGGTGACTTTAACCTTTTTAAGCTCATGAGCTACGGCAAAAGAAAGAAAAGTTAAAATTATCAAATCCTTACCTAAATAGATGATCCCTAGGCGAATACGCATTAAAGATAAGATGAGGTATTCTTGAAAATTAAAGTCAGTGGCAATTTCAGTAAATACTTGAGCGTGGTTGATGTAATAGTTAAAAGCCTTTAGTGCCTGTGGAAAATCCTCTCCTAAATAAAAACTAAAGTTTTCAAATTCTGTTTCTAGCACTACCTCAATCGGGTAGCTCGGAATTAAATGGCTTGCAAAGATGAAGATAGTCATCAATACAGCAAACTTAAAAAGAAAGATTAGTATCATAGTTAAAATTCTGCAAAATTGGCTTAAAGCCAAAAAACTTTGTTAATTAAATTAAGCTCTTAACTTAAATAATTAGGAAGCTTGTGACTTTGGCAAATCTTGAGCTTTATTTTCTTGCACTTTTGAGGTCACTTGAGGCTCTTGCGTATCTAAAATCGGGATCACGCCTTTAATAAACCGACCATCACTAAACTTAGCTACATACTCAAAATCAGGTAAAAGCATTAAAGCAGAGTTTGGAAACAATGGTCCATCTTGCGCACGGGCACCAATACTGTGACTGTCTGTAATAGAGGTATGCGCGCTGTTACCAGAGTCGGTTAGATTAAAGCTTTTATTTAAGTATGAAGTAGATGGCAAGGTAGAGGTGATAACCTTAGCAGTCTCTTCATCTTTAATACGCAAGGACACCATATTGTTACAGTTACCGATAACCTGCATGGCGGCATCTCTTGAGCCACAGCGCTTAGCAAGATCGGCAAAGGTCTGTGTGGCAATCGTAATTGAGAAATTAGCACCACGGGACTTATTTAAAAGCTGAATTAAAGCCTCATTGACAACTTCAGATGCCTCATCGATAAAGAGGTTAACCTTACGATTAAGTTTATTACT
Organism: uncultured Succinatimonas sp.; assembly: GCA_900316375.1. GTDB lineage: Bacteria > Pseudomonadota > Gammaproteobacteria > Enterobacterales > Succinivibrionaceae > Succinivibrio. The sequence goes on from ONCS01000079.1 coordinate 3,473, forward strand.
ATCTGTCGTAGTGTTGTCTTTAGCCTTAACCCTAGTGCTAGGGGTATTGTCTGAACCTTCTAAATTTCCCTTAGCTTTATCAGGATTTAAAGTGTTATTTACAGTATCGTTACTTACAGTATTGTTATTTACAGTATCAGCACTTGGATTTGCTTGAGTTTTATGCTCTTTACCATCTTGAGACTGTTGCTTTTGAGAAGGTTTAGCATGTAAGTTGCTATCATTACTATCAGCTGTTTTGTCATACTCAAAAAATAGGTTTTCAAGGCTGCCTTCTGTATTAACTAAATTGCTGTCCTTTAAACTATCCTTGTGACCTTTTGCCTTTTTGCCATTTTTAAGTACACTCTGCTTGCTACCTTCATCTTTTTGATCCTGCATGAAGTCTGTAAGATCATGGTTGAATTTCTCATCATTATCATCGTACTCGTCATGTTCATCAACAGAACTTTCATGAGGATCATGGCCTTGGATTTGCTCTTTTAAAGCCTGTGCATCGTGATTGTTTTTTGAGTAAATGCTGCCGGCAAAAGCGCCTAAATCAGATAAGAGCAGTTTTCCTACATAGGTAGACTTAGTATTATCTTTTAAAGCATGTAAGGCGCAGTATAAAACCTCGTTTTTTCTGTAGATCATGTCAATAGAGCTTTTAGGATCTTGACTTGATAACACATGATCAAGACCGCCTAAACATAAGGTATTTAAGATTGGGTTAATACCGCCTGTAACCTTAGTAAAAAAGCCTTCTTCTTTGCGACATAGGGAAAATAACAGCATGAGCTCACTTTCACGATTAAGTGAAGTTTTCTTTAAAAAGTACTCATAGTAATCTAAAAGTAGCGCCACCTTATTAGATAGATTTAAAGCTTTGCCCTTAGATCCTTTTGCCTTGATATCAGTATCGTTATAACCGTTGGTATCAGCTTTTTGAGCTTTGATATTTTTGGCTTTTTTACTTGAACGCTTACTGCTACTCTTGTCTGTATCTAAGTTAGCGTCATCATAGATAGTATCAATCTCTTCTTCTTCCTCCTCTGCAGAGAATTGAGTATGTTCAGTTGGGATAAGAGTTTGTATGGTGCTATTAACAGTTTTGGCTGTATCAGCATTTGCCGTGTCTTGTTTTAGGTGATCTTCATAATTAGCATCTGTTGCTATATTACCATCTGTATCTATGGCTTCTACAACTTCAAATGGGCTATTAACTCTATTATCTAACTTACCCTTAGCGACACTGATTTTGGCATTTATATTTGAGTTGACAGTTTTTTCATTATGGTCAAAAGATGCAGTATTTAAACATTCACTTATTGAAGTTGGAGCATTGTTCTTTTCACCAGTTGCTTTAATAGATGGAGCTTTAAAATTATTAGAACTTAAAACCAAAGAACTCTCTTTGACGTAATTGCACTGAGCATTGTCACTTACTTGTGGTGATTGACTCTGCTTTTCCTGCTTTGAAGCTGTATTTTTAAGCTTGCTATCTGTAAGATTGTTATTTACAGAAGTAGTCTTTGCTTTAAGTGAATCATCTAATGGATTGCCTTCAAAACTGTGATCATCAAAAATGCCAGTATTACTATCCAAATTGCTGTCACTCATTGGATAGCTGTCAAAATCGATGGTAAGTGAGTTTTCACAAAGACGGAAAGGTGAAAGTGGTGGCATGACCTTACGCTTAGGTGGCTTTTCAGTTGTAGTTTTAGCCTTTGCAGTATCCTTAGCTTTGACTGCTTTACCAGTACGCTTTGCAGCTTTGGTATTGTCACAAGGCGTGTTTTGATCTTGAGCGTCAGAATTTATAGCATCATCAGATCTAGTATTATCTAGAGCACCATCTTTTGAATTATCTTGCTCTATCTTTAAAAGCTCTTCACGCAGGCGATTAGCTAGCTCCACCTCTTTTTGAATTTGCTGCATGTCAACTGCTACATCATCTTTTTTGCCAGTGTAAGGTGTTGATGGAGTTAAGTAATCTAAAGTCTCAGTGTCATCTGAACTTTGAGCCTTGGTGCGCGTATTTTTAGAAGTAGCTTTAGAAGTACTTTTAGAGCTTGTTTTGCTAGAAGTAGTACTTTTTGCTGTAGTGGTACGGGATTTTTGAGAGCTCTTTGTAGCCTTTGATGATTGGTCATTACCAAAAGCACCATCAGTATCATCTAAAGAGTCTTTAGTTTGAGTACGGGCTTTTTTATTTAAAGATGCTTGCTCATCAGTAGAAGCATAACCTTCCTCACTTTCAATATCGTCAGGATCACAATCATCAACTCCATCACCTAAGACAGCATCTAAGAGATCTTCATCTGGAGCTTTTAAAAGATCATTAAAGGCATCAAAGTCTTTTGTAGAAAAGCCAATGCCTTTTAATACTCGCTCAAGATAGATGGCAATACTTTTAGAGCCATAGGCAGTGGTGATATCAATTAAATGGGTGACAATCGCTTTAAAGTAAGCATTTAAGTTAATGTTATCTTTAATTGAGGCTAAGGTGACCTTTTGATTTTGATACAAAATCGAGATCACCGCACCTAGGATAGCCTCATTTGCGTAGTTAACAAATGGATCAGATTTTAAGGGTGAAGATGACATTAAAGAGCACAGCTTATCTGCAATCTGTGTAGGACTTGATGAGGTACCTAATAAATCAAAGCTAGTGTTACATAAGCTTAAATCATTTAAATCAATAACCTTAAAAGATTTGCGTCTTTTATACAGGTTACTTGCCTTTAAAGCTTTGTTCTTTAAATCAAAGTCGCCTTTAGGATCGATGACTACTACCACTTCATCACGCATGATAGCCTGGGTAATTAAAAGGTCAAAAAATCTAGTCTTACCAGAGCCGGTGGTACCAAAAATAATGGTGTGACCTTTTAAATCAGAGGAGTTAACAAACACATCCTTTGACTCTTCAAGATTGTGAATTTCCGCACAGCCATGACCAAAATTTCCAAGAGGGACTAAGCCTTTTTCAAGGAGGGTATGCAGAGCACGGGTATGCTTTGGAGTGAACTCAAAGCCACGTCCAAAATAGACTTGATTAAACTTACTAGTATCAAAGTCTAAAAGATTTTTGGGAGTGGTATCACGGTAGATATAAGGGCGATATAAAGCATGATCTAAAGCTTGGGCTTGAATTAGCGGGGACACCATGCTTTCAACATCATTAGAAGATCTAAGTGCTTTTGATATTGATGCACTAGGGACTGTTTCAAAGTCTTGATGATTTTCTTTTAAAAAATTAGCTAAAAATGGCGAATTATTGTGCTTTTTAGAAAGTCTTACGTTTAGGTATAAAGCATACAATATATTAAGGTAGCCTTTAATACTGTAAAGATACAATCTAAGTTTAGCAAAGCGTGATCTTTTAAGGCCTTTTGTCTTATCAAAGCCAAAAGTTGCTAGGGTAAGTTTCTTTTGTAAATCCTGTACATTTAAGTGAAAAATTGAGGTAGCAAGTGGCTTAATTTTAGTTAAGCACAAGTACTTTAATATAGGCCACAGTAAGAGCAGAGCTAAAAAGCCTGTAAAAAGCTTAGCTAGAGTAATGTTGCCTTTAAACAAGTGGAGTAAAAGCAGCATATAGATAGTTACACAGACGGTACTTAAAAACTTTAAGTTTGAGGAGTTTTTTAAGATTTGCTCTTGCTCGTATAGTTGCATATTAGGCCTTTGGTGGTGTTTTAGGTTTAATTGGTTTTAATCGTGTCTTTGATCTTTTTTGATTGGGTCTTTTACTTTGTGTTTGGTAAAAGTTGTTAATTGGTTAATTGTTTTAAATGTTTAAGTTTTAGTAAATTCCTAAGTCATATTTAAAAAAACAAAGTCTTGCTTAAAAACTTAGCCATGCTTAAAAGCTCAGCCATGCTTAAAAACAAAGTCATGTTAAAAAAAGAAGGCAGGAGGTGACTTGCGCTTTGATGGTGATCATCAGATGCAAGTCAATTTTTATCTATAATTAAGGAGGTATGTGAAGTAATGCTTTAGCTCCTGCCTTCAACGAGGTGCGTATTGTATAGATTTAAAAATTTTTGATAAGAGCTTGTTTGCAGTTTTTACCAGTTAAGCAGAAACTATTTTTTAACTATTTGAAATTGTGGGGATTATATTTTTGGGGTTAATGGTGATTTAGAGAGGTTGGAGGTGGCATTACTCGTATTGAAAGGTGAAGTGGAGTTGGCAATAGTTGATTTGTGGACTGTACTCTACAAAAAAGGCTACTTTGTTAAAGTTCAAGATAACGCAAATGTAGCTGCAAGAACCATTAAACTGCGCATTCCTAACCTATGTATTAAAGCTTACCTTGAAAAACAAATTAACTGGTGTTTTAGCTTTGAAAATCCAATGTTTATCATGCAATCTCAAGCTTCTTTGAAAGGTTCTATTGCATAAGGATAGCTTAAGGTAATTCTTATTTAAAAAGCAATGTCTTGTCAAACTTGAGTGTGTAGATCTTTAGTTTTTTTTAGACTTACTTTTGCCCCTTAATTTTGGATAAAGTGAAAATCCTTTGAAAATTAGCTTTAGATAAACGATCTTTTTTGTTAACTTTGAGCGCGTAAATAGTATAGACACGTCGTTTGTGCTAAGATTAGCAATCATTTTTAACTTTTTTATTAAGGTCATATGTCTAAGCTTCAAAACAATCAAGAGATTGCACAAATTCATGCTATGCTTGATGAATTACCAAGTGCAACTCAAATTACTGATTCTATTGTCAACGAGTTATCAACTGTTCAAGATGTGGTACGTTACCTAGTATCTGTATTTTCCTGCCACAATATCTTTGTAGGTCATGGTACTGATAACTACTGGGATGAGGCCTTAGAAATTGTGCAAGCTGTAATGCACTTACAGCCTCCTTGTGATGATTCAACTTTAAACTCAAAGCTAACTAAACTTGAGCGTCAAATCATCGCAAAAATTGCCTGCCAAAGAATTATTGAAAGAATTCCAACTCCATATCTAACTCACAGAGCTTTCTTCTGCGGTAAAGAGTTCTATGTTGATGATAGAGTAATTATCCCAAGAAGCCCAATTGCTGAGTTAATTGAAAACGGCTTTGATCCATACATTGATAAGCGCCCTGATAGAGTACTTGATATGTGCACAGGCTCTGGCTGTATTGCTATTGCAATTGCCCAGCACTTTGACTGTGATGTTGAAGTTGATGCTGTAGATATCTCTGATGAGGCTTTAGATGTAGCTAACATCAATATTGAAGGCTATGGCTTAGAAAATGTGGTAACTCCAATTAAATCAGACTTATTTAATGATTTACCTAAGGGGGATAAGTACGATCTAATCGTTGCTAACCCTCCATATGTAGATAGCTATGATTTAGCTACTATGCCTACAGAATTTGATAAAGAGCCTGATCTTGCACTAGGCTCTGGGGATGATGGCTTAGATTGTGCTAAGCGCATTTTAGCTGATGCTGTAAATTACCTAAATGAAGATGGTATTTTGATCATGGAAGTAGGTAATTCTGAAGAGCATTTAGTTGATTTATTCCCAACTGTACCTTTCCACTTTGTTGACTTAAAGCGTGGTGGTACTGGTGTGTTTATTCTATCTGTTGAGCAGCTTCGTGCTTATCATGAAAAGTTCCAAAAGGCAGCAGACGAGGTGTTAAATGCCAAGTAATACCTTTGGTGAAGTATTTCGTGTAACTACCTGTGGTGAAAGCCATGGTTTAGCTCTAGCTTGTATTATTGACAGTGTTCCTCCTTTAATTGAGCTTGACGAGTCGATGATCCAACCTGATCTTGACCGTCGTCGTCCTGGCTCTACAAGATATGGCACTCCTCGTAATGAGGCTGATCAAGTTAAGATTATCTCAGGTGTGTTTGAAGGTAAAACCACTGGTACTCCAATTGGTCTTATCATTGAAAATACCTCACAGCGCAGTCAAGATTACTCAGCTATCATGAATTCATACCGCCCAGGTCATGCTGATTACACTTATCAGTTAAAGTACGGTATTCGTGATTATCGTGGTGGCGGTAGAGCATCTGCCCGTGAGACTGCGATGAGAGTAGCAGCTGGTGCTGTTGCAAAGCAAGTATTACGTAAGCTTTTTAATGTCACCATTGATGGCTGCGTAACTGCAATAGGTGAGATTAACACTGATAAGTATGATGCTAAAGTTGCACTAGACAATGACTTTAACTTTGCTGATAACTCAAAAATCGATGATTTAAAAGCTTTATTTAAAGATTTAGCTACCTGTGGTGACTCTGTAGGTGCCGTAGTTGAAGTACGTGCTCACAATGTACCTGTAGGTTTAGGCTCTCCAATTTTTAACCGTTTAGATGCGCAAATTGCTCAAGCTATGATGGGTATTAACGCAGTTAAAGGCGTGGAAATTGGTGATGGCTTTGAGATGGCGCGTATGCGTGGCTCACAGGCTCGTGATGAGTTAACTCCTGAAAAATTTATGTCAAATCACTCTGGCGGTATCTTAGGTGGTATTAGCTCTGGTCAAGAGATTAAAGTACGTATGGCTCTAAAGCCTACATCAAGTATCTTAGTACCTGGAAACACCATTGATAAAGAGGGCAATGTTACCTCAATTGTAACTAAAGGCCGTCATGATCCATGTGTGGGTATTAGAGCTGTGCCAATTGCTGAAGCAATGCTAGCGATTACCTTATTAGATGCTGCTATGCTTAATAAAGCTCAGTGTTTTAATGTACCTCAAGGTTTTACTATACCATCAGAAAAATGATCTATACTTTAGGTATAGGACGTTCAAAGTCTGCTGACTTAATTTGAGAAAGGTCTGGTTGGTGGACTTTGGAATGGGAAAATTAAATGGTTAAACACAGTAAAATATACTACGAAAAGCTTGCATCACTATTTGAGCGATGTTTTTTGTTTTTGTTTACCTTTTTTGGTGCTTAGTTAGGGTATTGGGTAAACTTTGTGATAGATGGAAAACTTCATGGGCAAGCTTTGTATCTATTTTTAGCGGCAATGATAGCAAATTGTCTTATATGTGGAATTTGCTTGATTGCGGAATTTGGTTACTTGATTAAAGTTGATAAAATTGAGTTGTCTAATCTTAATAAGATTAGAAATATTTTTGTGAATGTAGAAAATAAAGCTTCTCTAAAAAGGAAATAGTGTATGGACTTATCATTCTTTTTTTGCGCTGGAATAACAGTTGCGCTGTTGTTTTTTATAATTCTATTTATTTGGGCTGCGCGCCATTAGTAAATGAGAATAGCGATAACAAATGGGGCTACAAATTGCTTTTTGTGCAGTAGTTACTTTTGGCATGTTAGGTTTACTTGCAATTTTGATTTGGCATGGCAGACAATAGCAGAGTTAACTAGTGTTAGCTAAAATTGTAATTCATAGTTTTGATTCTTACTTAATTCAAATTGCAAAACAATTTTAAGTAACCTTAAAACTTGACTGTACTGCCGTTGCTCTAGATTGATTAAAGGTACAAAGGACGGTGTTGATGTCTTTTACCCAAAAAGACAAGCGCATAAAGCCTCGTACTTTAGTGCGAGGATAAATGCGCGTAAAGTAGTCTTTTATCTTAGGTAAATTCTACAATATTTAATCTC
>ONCS01000078.1 GCA_900316375.1 uncultured Succinatimonas sp.
CAAATAATGAAGAGAAACGTGAGTTTTCTAAACCAAAGCTTTGGAAGTTATTTAAACCTGTGAAGATACTTTCTTTAGCAACTCTTAAGCAGCCAGTGATAATACCTTTTTCAAGTGCTTCATTGTTTTTAAGACCAGTGTTAAATAAATTTGATACTAACTCTCTTATATCTTGATAAAAGTCACGATGAGCTACTTTTGATAAAGGCACATCGTATTCATCAATTAGGACAATACATTTTTTGCCTGTGTGAGCATAAAGATCTTGTGTTAATTCTAGAATCGAAGACAGAACCACAGATTCCTTTCTTGAAGGAGGTAAATCATTATTATTGATAGTTAAGATGTTTTGTAAATTTTGAAGTTGATTTGGGGTTAATTTGTCAGAGTTTAAAAGAAAGTAATACTTTTGAACATAACTTCCTAAGAGCTCGTATATTCTGTCAATTACATATTCATAGCTTTGAGCGTCACGAGATTCTTTAAAAGATAAATAAATTATAGGAAACTGTCCCATGTATTTATCACAGAACTCTTTGTCTTTGAAAATCTCCGTATCTTTAAACAGTTCTATTTGCTTTGACTTGTCACTAGGATTTTCATAATTCATCTCTAAAAAGCTTTTTAGCATAGATAAAGTAATTGATTTACCAAAGCGACGAGGGCGAGTGAAAAGTACAGTAGTTCCACTATTTAACAAGATATCTTTGATATAGCTTGTTTTGTCAACATAGTAACAGTCCTTTTCCTTAAAATCAGAAAATGACTGAATGTCGACATTAACGCTTTTTAACTTTTCACTCATATTAAAATCCAAGGAACAAGAAAATACTACTTTTAGTAATTATAGATGTTTTAAGAGTTTTAGGTGAAGAAAAATCAAGATCCTTGATCTTGATTGACTAGATTTGGTGTAGAAGTTTTTGTGAGCTTTAAAGTTTCTGTGTTGTACATCTAGCCTATTCCTATGGGTAATAATGCGTAATTGAAATTTGAAAATTACAATGAAAAGCAAAGTCGTTGTATTTAGGAATTAGCCTTAAATGGTTAATTGCATAATGATGTTTTGAACATTTAAAAGTAGGTCAATATCAAAAGACTCATTGATTTTTGTCTTATCAAACTTTAGCTTTAACATCTCATAAAGCTTTTGATCATCAATCTCTTTGCTCTTTTTAAGCATGGCTTTAGGTAGTTTTTCTATTGAGTTTTCAACTAGCTTTAAAAGGTGGAAACTTAAGTCAAAGGCATATTCAATTTCAGCATAATGCTCAATAGCTGAGTGTTTGAATTTGTGGCTAATTTCTTTGATTTTTAGATAGTCTTTTAAGTCAAGATTTCGAGATTTAAGATCATTTAGAATGTAGTCATACTTTTCATCATTAAGAGTTTGAAGATACTCTACAACATCTGCTTCAATTACCTCAATCCTATCTTTAGCCTTTATCTTAGGTAGTACGTAGGTCTTATATAGCTCAATTAAGTTATGATCACTTTCAACGACGGTAACTTTGCTTACATTGTCTTTTGAGGCCACTGAGTTTACAACATAGCCTAGGTTAAGACCTAAGATTAAGACTTTACCTGTTGCTCTAGATATATAGTCAGCGTGAGTGAACATTACGTATGGATCTAGACTTAAAGTTCGATTTTCTTTTGTAAGCGTAACGGCAGGATATGAAAATTCATCTAGGTTGTAAGCTATTCTTGGTACGTACACAAAAGGTGAAGTTATCAATGGAAAAAGAGAAATAGCTGTACCATTTTCTAGGCGCGTAGCTTCTTGAATTTTTAAATTGCCGATGCTGATATCTTTATCTAGAAGCTCTTGATAAATTTTGAAGGTTGCATCTTCAATAAAATCATCATTTGAAAAGGAAAAGCCATTGTCGGCAATGCTTACAATAAAGTCCTCAGAGTACTTATCAATGTTAGTTAATTTGCACAAGGTTTGATAGATGATGAAGTGTAATTTTGCCTTTTCAAATGTAAATGACCAACCTTTAAATCTAGCAGCAGATCTTTGAAACTGCATCACTACATCGTCAAAATCTAAAGGCTCGAAAAATCCTACAAATTTGGTACCTGATAAGCGCTTGACTACATCCTCTTCAAATTCATGGTACTGCTCAACTTTCTTTTCAAGCTCTTGAATTTTGGCTTGGAGTTCTTTGGTGTTTTTAACTTGCATGGTTTATTTAGCTTTGAATAAAACTTATCTTATGTATATTGCAGTTTTTTCTCTTTCTATGTCCTAAAGTAGCTTAATTAAAGTCTTAGGATTTATATAGTTTTCAAGCTCGCTTGCAGTGGTAATTTTAACCTTAGAGTAAGCTTTTTTGATGAAAGCTAGTATTTCTAGAGCTTCTGCTTCAAGTGGAGGCTCTGGCAAATTATAGAAAACATCTATTGTTCTTTTACTATCTTGGGACAACTGAATAAATGCATAGTCCACAAGCAAATTAGCCATTTCATCTTCTAAACAAAATGAAGTAAACATCTTTTTAAACTTATGGCAAAGTTTTTTCATTTTTAAATAGGATAATAGATCTTTGCCATTATCAAAAATGTCTAAAAAACAGCAGTCAAATTCCTTATCTTTAAGATTTTCCATGTACTCAAAGTAGTCTGCATGAATGATTTCAATCTTTTCTGGATTAGTAAATTGAGGAAGAATTTTTGCCTTAAAGAGATTGATAAGATCTTGATTATTTTCAATAATGGTAACTTTTTCGACATCTTCTTTTTCTGATGCATTAAATGCAAAATACCCTAAATTCACTCCAAGATTTAATACTTTTCCATGGACTGTATCTAGCACTTTATCTTGCGCGATTATTTCTTTTGGACCGAGTGAGTAATAAGCTGTACCTTTATACTTCAGAATAGGCGCATCATAATTTTCTTCAAAAAAGCCAATTGTAGGAAGGCTAAGTAGGGGCTTTTTGTATACCAAGCTATCGCAGATGATCAAAGTTAAAGGTGGCATTGTCTCGTTATATAATGAAATATCTCCATATTCACAAGTGTCTACTTTAACTTGTTTCCAATATTGCTTTGTATAATAATCTTCTACTTTTAAAATCTTGGTGTACTTAGGTAGTTCTTTTGCCAAATAAGCTAATGTTTTAATGTCTGAATAGTGGCATCTTTTAAGCAGAACTGCAACCATAGTATTTATTTTTGCTTGTTCAAGAGAGTATTCTTGACCTTCTTCCTTGCCAAGTTCAATTACTTGTTGGACAGATTGGTTGAATAATTCTTGATTACCAACAGATGTGTTACACACCCTACCTACGTAATCAACGATATTATTTTCAATTTCGTTACTTTTAGACTCATTATCTAAAATTTCTAAAAGTTTTTCTCTGATCTTCTTGGTATCTTTGATGTACATCTTGGATGTTCCTTACAAGTGGCAACGGCTAATGTTAATAGTCAAAAACAAATTCTGCTCATTATAGCTTGAAGGTGAGCAGTTGTCTTTAGATTTAAGCGCTTGAATAAGCGGTGTTGAAGATGAATTGGTGTTGGTGGTAATTGATTGTAATTGAGACTTTGAGCGCGGATTTAGAAGGTACGCCACGGTTCAAAAAATATAGAAAATGTAGATTGAAGGCACGTGGCGCACTAAAGGTATTATACTTAACTTAAGCTTTATTTCAAGAATGCTGTGGCAACTAAGCTTAAAAAATTAGCTTACAAGCTTAATAATGTTTTTGGCGTTCAGGTAATAGCCAATATCCTCAGGCTCTTTAATCTTTGCTTTAGATAGTAGCTTTTGAATCTTTTCATAAACCTCAAGATGTTCAATGCTAGACATATCATTATCATAAACACCAGCACTTTCACTTTGCGCTTTCATAATTACGTTTATGACGTATCGTTCTAAATCAAAAGCAAAGTCCTCTTCAAAGTAATGCTCAATTACTGATTTTTTAAAGCCATGCACAAGCTCTTTTACTTGAATGTAGAGTTTTAGATCACTAAATTTAGGTTTAAGATCATTGAAGATGTAGTCATAGTCACCATCTTGAACTTGCTTTAGATATTCAATTTCATTGGTTTCAATAATTTCAATTTTCTCTTTATGTTCGAGCTTTGGAAGTACTAGAGTTTTAAAGCTTTCAATTAAGTCATGGTGATGATCAACTACGGTTACTTTGCTAACAGTCTCTAGTGAGGATGCGCTACCCACAAAATATCCAAGATTAAGTCCTAGTGCTAATACGTTTCCATGAGCGCGTTCTACATAGTGACGGTGAGAAAGAATGTCAAAAGGATCTAGACCATATGCAATTTCCTCATCTTCTAATACCAAAATAGGGTAGTACATCTGTTTTTGAATAAAACCAAAGGTTGGTACATACCAAAAAGGACGAGGTAAAGTAGGTAAGTCACAATTTACAAGATTGTTCTTTTGAATGATCATTTCAAGTAAGTTTAAATTACCAAAAGCGCCATCATTTTTCAGAAGTTCTTGATAGATTTTCAAAATCTCATCATTATCAAAGGTATCTTCAGGGATAATCATGCCATTGTCTAATACCTTTTCAATGAAACTTTCAGGATATGCATCAAGATCTGAAAGATCGTTGATGGCACTGTGAATTAAATAAGCAATTTTAGCCTTTTCAAAGTCTTTAAGTTTTGGATTTAATTTACTGTGATCTTCTTGATACTGACGCACGATATCATCAATGTTATTAGTTTCTATGTCTAAGGTTACACTATTAGTATCTGAAAGTTGTTCGGTGACATCTTCTGAAAACTTATTGTAGAACTCTAGACTGTCTGCAAAGGAGACTAGTTTTTCTGCGATCTTTTTGGTGGCTTTAACGTACATACTGTGATCCTTATCTTTGCTTAGGTGTTTTGTAGATGCTCTGTTACCTTTGGTTAAGAGTAGGCTTTAAGCTAATTACTAAAGACTACAGCATCTTAAGCAAGGTCTTGTAATTCATGTAGTGCGCAAACTCATCTGGTGTGGTGATTTTGACCTTTTTATATGCCAATTTTAGAGCATTAATTAAGGTTGAGTCTTCGTCGACAACTTCAGTCATGGCAAGAGAATCAACATTATCAATGGTTCTTCTTGCCTCATGAATCAATGCCGGGAATAAGTAAGTAAAAAGAAACAATCCAGTCTCATCTTCAAAACTGAAGGCAACTTCCATCTTTTTGAACTTATGGCAAAGTTTTTTTATCTCTAAATATAGATCTAACTTAGTGCCATATTCGGTAATATCATTGTTACAGAAATCAAAAGTCTTATCTTTAAGCTCTTCTAAGTACTCTTTGTAATTAGCATTGACGAGTTCAATTTTTTCTCTATGCTCAAATTGAGGCAAAATATGTTCTTTAAAGAGCTCAATTAAGTCTTGATTTGGCTCAACAATGGTGATTTTTTCAACATCATCTTTTAATGATGCCATATAAGCGAAATATCCTATGCCAAGACCAAGATTTAATACTTTGCCATGGGCTTTATCAATTACCTTTTGATAAGCGCTGATCTCGCGTGGGGTAATAGCACTTAATGCTTGATCTTTAGTGTTTACGGATACTGGATAGTTAATTGCTTCTTCAAAAAAGCCAATACGTGGGATGGTAATTTTGTTTTTAGTATGGATAAGTGTATCACGAGCAATCATAGTCATAGGCTTGAGTTGACAAATTTCAATTCTAATAGCGTCATTGCTTGCTTTATCAAATTTTAAATTCTTGATAAAAGGATTGCTGTAGTACTCTTCAGATTTTAAAAGCTTGACCTGCTTTTCTAGATCATCTTTTACCATCGCATCAGAGTTTTCAATCATGAATGATTCACCTTCCATGACAAATTCGGCAACTACCAAGGCTTTAGCCGTATCAAGATCAAGACTTTTTCCTTCACTTTTAGCTGTATCTACTAAACGCTGAGCCTCACTGTTGTACCATTCAAGATCATCAAGTATTAGGTGGCAACTACCATAGAGATAGCGAATAATGTTTTGAAAAACATCTTGAGTAATTGCATCATATGCTCCCATCTTAGCGATCATCTCAACGATTTTGTTGGTGTTTTTAATGTACATGAGTAATTCCTTTATTAACATGTAAAGTCTTACCAAAGATGGTGTTGCCACAATCTAAAGCATCTTAATTATAGTTTTAGGATGTAGGTAATGATCAATATCACTTGAGTCTGTAATTTTTACTTTAGAGTAAGCTTTTTTGATGATATTGAAGATCTCTAAATCGATACCTTCAAGTTGTGGGGGTTCTGTCTGTGAAAAACTTTCCATGAGCCTTGAGCAATCATTTACCATTTGTATATATACAAAGTTTGAAAGTTGAATACCAATATCATTCTCGTGCTTAAAGCAAACTTGCATTTTTTTAAACTTATGACATAACTTCTTAAGTTTAAGATAAGTTAAATATTCTTGTTCATCTTTTAGAATATCAATAAAGCAGTAATCAAAGGTCTTATCTTGGAGCCCATCTAGATACTCAAAACTGTCTTTTTGAACGATTTCAATTTTTTCTGGATGCTCAAATTGAGGAAGAATGGTCTGTTTGAAGAGCTCTATTAAGTCTTTATCATTTTCTACGATGGTGACCTTTTCTACATCATCTTTTAAAGATGCCATATAGGCAAAATATCCAAGGCTTAGTCCAAGATTTAAAACCTTTCCTTTAGCATTTGAAATTGCTGCTTTGCAAGTGTTAATTTCCGCAGGACCTACAGCATACAAATCCTGAGCTCCTATCTTTTTGATCATAGGATAAGCTAACTCTTCATCAAAAAATCCAATTTGAGGCAGTGCGTACATGCTCTTTTTAAAAAGAAGGCTATTTATGGTGATGAAGGTTAAAGCGGGTAATTTGTCGGTAAAAAGTTTGAGATCACCTACAGTAGTATCTTTAATCTTGATGTTCTTGATGTAAGGATCATCACGAAAATCTTGTATTTTTAGATATTGCGTAGTTTTTTCTAATTGTTGAGCTAAAACTAAAGGAGTTTGTTCATTTTCAAATTCTTCATCTTTGAGTAAAGTTGCAACCGCAGTTTTTACCATGGCCTCATCAAAAGTGATACTCTTTCCAAGATCTGCACAACCTTTAGCAATACCCTTAGCTGTATTTTTGAACCTTTCAACATCGTCAATGACAAGATTATGAACACCTCCAACTTGAGCTATCACGTTGTTTTGAATTTCGTGATTAACAGCCCCATTTTCTGCAATCTCTACAATCCTATTGATGATCTTTTTAGTTTCTTTAATGTACATATTTTGTCCTTAATTATCTATTGATTATCTCTTGTAACTGATGGTGATGAAAGTATTTGTGTAAGTGAAACTACAGCATCTTAATTAAGGTATTGTAGTTAATGTAATAGTCAAAGTCGCTTGGATCTTTAATCTTGACCTTCCTATAAAGATAGTCAATAAAGTCAAATGCAGTTTTATCATTTTCATTTATTTCAAGATCTGGTAGGTGACCGTAATTATCCATGGTTTTCCTGCAATTGGAATAAACAACATTGAACAAAACATCTGTGATCAAGAACTTAAATTCATCTTCAAGATAAATTGATACTTCCATCTTTTGAAACTTTTTGCAAATTGTCTTAAAGAGTAAGAAACCTGGTAAGTATGGCTGTAGGGTGGTAGTGCCTTCATCGATATCTATAAAGCAGAAGTCAAATTGATTATCGGTAATATTCTTAAGGTAATCATAATAAGTTGAATTGATGATTTCGATTTTTTCTCTATGACTAAATTGAGGAAAAATATGCTCTTTAAACAATTCTATAAGCTCATTGTCTTGTTCTACAATGATAATTTTTTCGACATTATCTTTTAAACTAGCCATGTAGGCAAAATAGCCCATGCCTAAGCCGATATTAAGTACCTTTCCATGAGCTGCATCAATATGTTTTTGGGTAGCATTAATTTCTTTTGGAGTTACCTGTTTAAAGTTATCAGAGTTTATTTTTTCAAGACGTGGAATTTCAATTTTTTCTTCAAAAAATCCAATTTGAGGTAGAGCGCGGTGGCCAAAAGAGGCGACAGACACATCGCAGGGAAATAAAGTTAGAGGAGGTAAAGCAAACTTTACTAGCTCGTGCGTGCTTGTGGTGATATCTTCAATTTTGATGTTTGATATATATGGATTTTGATTAAATTCATCTGCTTTTAAAATATTGGTGAGCTTTATTAGATCATATTCGAGTTTTACTGATGCATCGTCATCAAAATCTTGCAAACTCTTTACAAGAGCTTCAATTGCAGTTTCTATTTTGGCTTTTTCAAGAGAGTACCATGAATCTTCACTGTCATCGTCGCCATTCATTTCATGATAGATCTCCAAAGCTTCAGCTTGAAAGGAATTAAACTCAAGGGTAGTATTGGTTCCTCCACCAATATTTTTAAGAAGTTCGGTATCAAGATCATTATACTCAACAAAACCAAATGCAATTTTAAGTATCTTATCTTGTATTTTTCGCGTGTCTTTGATGTACATCTTGAGCCTGCCTTACTAAAAAGTTAAGAGGTAATTCTAAGTCTTCATTTTAACTTATATGGGGATAGTTGTCTTGAAGATTGTATTTTGACTGTAAGTGTTGGTGTTTGTTTTGGTTTAGTTCTATTAAATTGAAAATTACAGCATTTTAATTAAGGTATTGTAGTTAATGTAATAGTCAAAGTCGCTTGGATCTTTAATCTTGACCTTCTTATAAACAAAGTTAATGAAGTCAAATAGAGTTTGATCATTTTTGTTTAGGTCAAGATCTGGCAATTGAGCGTAATCTTCCATGGTTTTCTTGCAGTTTGTATAAAATACCATGACTAAAGCATCTGTAAGCAAGATCTTGTATTCAGCTTCTAGAAAAAAGGACACTTCCATCTTTTTAAACTTTTTGCAAATTGTCTTAAAGAGTAAGAATCCTGGTAAGTATTGTTCTATGTTGGTAGTGCCTTCATCGATATCAATAAAGCAGAAGTCAAATTGATTGTCTGTAATCTTATCTAGATAATCGTAATAAGTTGAATTGATGATTTCTATTTTTTCTCTATGACTAAAATGAGGCAAGAAATGCTCTTTGAAAAATTCTATAAGGTCATTATCCTGTTCGATAATGGTCACTTTTTCTACATCATCTTTTAAACTTGCCATGAAGGCAAAATAGCCCATGCCTAAACCAATATTAAGTACCTTGCCATGTGCTGCATCAATATGTTTTTGTGTAGCATTAATTTCTTTGGGACTTACTTGTTTAAAGGTTTTGTTTTTAAGGTTTTTGAGGTAAGGAATGACGACTTTTTCTTCAAAAAATCCTAATTGTGGTAATCCGCGGTAACCATTAGGGGCAACCTTGGCACCTGCTTGAAGTAAGGTAATAGGCTCTATCTCAATTTTAAAAAACTTATGTGTGACAGACGCGACATCTCCCATTTTGAAGTTTAATATATAGGGATTTTGATTAAAGTCTTCTGCTTTTAAAATTTGGGTGAGCTGTAAAAGATCATCGTTTAATTTCAAAGATGCATCGTCTTCAAAATCTTGCACGCTGTTAACAAGAGCCGTAACTACAACGTTAATTTTGACACACTCAAGAGTGTACTGTGTATCTAACTCTTGAGTTTTTTCAAATATAGCTTTGACTGTATCTTGAAAGGGGCCAAACTCAAAGGTTGAAGTGAGTCCACGCTCAATATTATGAGTAATTTTAGAGGCAAGACCCTTATATTCTATTAGACGATCTGTAATTGAAGCAAACTTATCTTGGATTTTGCGGGTGTCTTTGACGTACATCTATATTATCCTATCTTGATTGTCCTGCTTGAGAATATCTGCCTTTACTGATCTTGCCGTGGTTTAACCAGTTTGGGTTTATCTTGGTTTAGTTCATTTCAGTGTTTAGACTGCCTTTACTGTAAAGTTTTAAGCTACGTTTTGGTTTTCAATTTTAACTTATAGTGGAAAATATGTCTTGAGGGTAGTGCTTGTTTTGCACAATTTGTGGTTAAGTTGCCGTTATCTAGGATGATTTACTTGCAAAAAAAGTGCTTTAAGTTTGCGATAGCTCAAGGATAGAGATCCTAATTGTATGATTGAGAATTTGGTGGCGCTAGAATAAAGGCTTGATTAGTTTTGGTTACTGTAAGTTGCTTTGACTTCTTTTTAGTTAATTTAAGTCGGTTTAATTGATTTGAACTGATTTAAACTGATTTAAGTTACAGCCAATTGCTTAAGTTGTGTTGAGCTCTTTTGTAAAAGGTTAATGTAACAGGTTAATAAAGTTTTTGGAGATATAAATGCTATTAAATAAAGTTTTAGGAAAGTTACTTGTAAGCGCTGTAGGAGCGACATTACTTATAGGCTGTCATGCAGTACAAACTATTGATGAGGCAAAAGATCAAGACAATCAAACCGTCAATGGCACTCAAGGTATTGAAAAAGCTGATAGAGATAATAAGACACTTACTAAAGCTCAATTAAAGCAATTACGAGGAAACAAAGCCAATAGCGTGGTCGACCTTGAAAAAGATGTTGAAGAGTATCTAAATCAAAAGAGCGCGCAAGATGTGTATACCGCAAAAGATTTGTATGAGGTAAATACAACTGAGCTAAACCTAGGTCAAGAAGAGCTTGATTTAGAGTCAATTGCCAAAATTAAGTGTGATGTAAGTAATAATGAGCCTTCATTAGGTCAAGTTGATAGATGTCAAGATTTAGCTCATGCAGCGCTTTATGGCAATGTAAATGATGTTAACTATAAAGGCGTTACAGATATTCTAAATTACACCTGTAAGTTTGGTATTGCTGATGCGTGTTTTTCATTAGGTTTTATGAATGTAGAGCAGAAGATACTATTTGAGCCTAAGATTGGTGTGAAACTTATGAAAAGAGCGTGTGACCTTGGGGATATTGCTGCCTGTGAGAGGGGGAGGATTATTGAGGAGAATGAGGGAAATTAGGTTTTAAATATCTCTGATTAAATTTTCTCAAAATAACTTTTGGCAATATTATCAAGTTGAGCCTTTATCTCATCGAAAGGAACGCTCAAATCTAGTGTTTTTGCACTGATCTTATTGCCACTCATCATGTAATAGACATTAGGCGTAATTTCTTCTTCTGTTTTGGCATAAAGCAGCATCCCAGATACTTTATGCTCAGTACCTAAAAGCTCAGTCTCTTTGTTTTTGACGTAGGTAAATATCTGGTATATGTTACCAGTATGCAAAGTTCTCTTACCAAATTTTGTAACCGTGGTGCGAGTGTAGTATTTAGCATCGATGATTAAAACATTTCCATTAGTATCAGAAAGTGTAATATCAGTTTGCATAATTGGCAGTAACTCACAGTTGTCATCATCGAGCTGCCACTTAATCTGAGAAGCATTTGCTTTTAGTTCTGGATGTTCTTTTCTGTAGTATTCTAGAATGAACTTTTCATACAGCCTGCATGTTCTTTGTTCATCAAGAAAATCCATAACCTTGATATCGCCAGTTCGTTTTGATTGGAGCAATCCTTTTACAAAAAGGTAGCAAATTCCAATTAAGAGGCGGTAGTTTTGATTATTGCGGTTATAGGCAATCTTCCAATTGATATTATGAACATCTAGTGTTGTAACCTCATTAAAGTAAATCATGAGGTTACGCAGTTCTTTTCTACGATGCACGTCAATATCAGCTTTAAGCAGCAAGAGCGCGCATGTTTTAATGATCCTATTAAAGTATGAATTTACAGAAAACTCGTCATATGAGCATACAAGCTTATTTCTAAGCATAGTAAGATCTTTTAAAGATGAATTAATATCAATACGCCCACGAAGAGTTGATAATTCTTCATTTTCACTAACGTAGTCTTTATTAAGACCTTGCTTTAATTGATGCTTAATGCCGATGATAAGAATTTGAGCAAATAGATCACCTGTATTTATAAAATTTTCAGTTTCTATAGATTTATAACTTTGCGCATTTAGACTTTTAAATGCGTAAGTGAGCATATAGAAAAGATTAATTGACATCCTCCCCTTGCTAAAGCAAGGGGATTCCTACCGCCCCATATAGTTTCCTATATGGGGATTCGACGGGTTCGCGTTG
>ONCS01000077.1 GCA_900316375.1 uncultured Succinatimonas sp.
CACTTCAAAATAATAATTAGATTCTACACAATAAATCTGCTTATTTCAACATCTTTTTCGATTCATCCCCTAGCTATAGAGCAAGGGAACTTATCTCAAATAAATGTTAAATCTTAATAAGGCGTCTTAGAAAAGGCCCCTTTTTTCTGTTACTTTCTTTTGTTCTAAGGTGCTCAAAAACGAGTAATTTAGTGAACTTAACTCAAAAAGATAATCATTATCAATAAAAGATTATACAAACTTCTGTATAATGTACTGCGCTAATTATTCAAAAGTGGCAAATATAAGCCTTATTTGCTCAAAGTAATAAAAGTAAAATTAGGAATATTTTGCAACTTTTGTACTTTAATAACTATGTAATTTTCCTTACAAAATTGTCGAAAAGTCCTCAAAGCATTGACACAGCTTAATTTATTTTTTGAGGCATATCTTATTATTTAAATTATTTGCTAATAAAAATTGCTAAAACGTCGATAATACGTAATAGAACACAATGAAAGTTTTTTTTTACATTATTCCCTTTAGGAAAATCAAAATAGAAAAGTAAAAGGTAGATATACTATGCTTGGTTGGTATCGTTCACTAGCAGTTAAGTCAAAACTAATTACAGCTTTCATGTCTGTTATTGTGTTAACACTTATTCTTGCTGCATTTTCTTTATATAACTTATCTCAGATTAAATCTTCAGTAGAATATACTGATGAGCAATTATCTGGCCGTTATAACACCAATGTTGATTTAGGCGGTGTGATTGCTGATGTTAACGATCAAATCTTCGTATTCGTAAGTAACATCCGTGAGTATAACGATCAGAACAAGGCTGCTATTGACGAGAAATTAAACAAGATTGTTGATACTGCCAATAAGATTGACGCAAGAGCAAAGTCTCAAATATCAGCTAAGATTAAGACTGATGTAACTGAGGCAGTTGATCAGTATCGTAATCGTCTACAACCAGTTCTAGATAGAAACTTCCAACCTATGGCTCGTGGTATTTACTCTGTTGAGATTTACCCACGTTTAGTTTCTGCACAAAAAGAATTAACCACTGTTAACAACGGTGTACTATCAGACATAGTAAGCAGAATGGAAGAGCTAAACTCAAATACTCCTATCGTGATTGTTATCACTGTAACTGTAATTGCTGTAGTTCTTTCTTTAATCATTAGCCTCTTCTTATCAGCAGTATTTACTCAGTCAATTCAGAAAGCTGTTAAGGTTGCATCAACCTTCGCTCGTGGTGACTTAACCTTAGAAGTTAAGACCAACATGACTGACGACTTTGGTGTTCTATTAAAGTCATTAGAGCAGATGCGTTTAGAGTGGAAGGGCATTGTAGGTGCTATTAAGGATGCTGAGGCAAACTTAAACAACAACTTTACCGATATCCGTACTTCAACAGATTCAATTACTGAAGCTGCTAAGTCAACTGAGAACAGAGCATTAACTGTTGCAGCTGCAGCAGATGAGATGGTTTCAACCACTTCAGATATTGCTAAGAACTGTCAAGAAGCTGCTGTTAACGCAGAGGATTCTAACAGAACCACTCAAGAAGGTGTGGATAAGGTTCGCTTAACTATCGAAGCTATTAAAAACCAAGTTTCTAAGTCTAAGCATGACGCTGAACAGGTTAAGTCACTTGTTGACCGTGCTCAGAAGATTGGTACCATCGTTCAGACCATTGATGAGATTGCATCTCAGACTAACTTACTAGCATTAAATGCTGCAATTGAGGCTGCTCGTGCTGGTGAGGCTGGTAAGGGATTCGCAGTTGTAGCAGATGAAGTTCGTGCTCTAGCATCACGTACTTCTAAGTCAACTCAAGAAATCACTGACATGGTTTCACAGGTTCAAAACGAGGCAAATCTTGCAAACGAGTCTATGACCAAGTCAGTTGAGTCAATGGATTTACTAGCAACAGATGCTTCTGCTATTGAGTCATTACTAAATGACATTATCGAGAAGGTTGAGATTGTAAATGCTCAGATTGGTCAGATTGCAACTGCAGCTGAAGAGCAGACCACTGCAACTTCTGAAATTTCTACTAACATGCAGAGCATTACCAACTCAGCTCAAGGTTTCGCTCAAGAGGTTGATACCACTCAGAACATCGTTGGTGTTGCAAGTGATGCAGTAGCTGATTTAACCAACTTAGTTGCTAAGATTAGAGTTTAATCTCTTACTAATCTACATTTCTAAGCGCAGGATCTCAAAGATTCTGCGCTTTTTCATTTTTAAGACCTTCAATTTTCTATATAATTGAATAAATAGTTTTAGGAGTAAATATGACAGATAAAGTAATTAAGATTGGCAATATTGAAGTTAGCAATTCAAAGAACTTTGTACTCTTTGGTGGTATGAATGTTTTAGAAAGCCGTGATTTAGCCATGAAGGTTTGTGAGCACTATGTAAAAGTTACACAAAAGCTTGGTATTCCTTATGTATTTAAGGCAAGTTTTGATAAGGCTAATCGCTCTTCAATTTACTCTTATCGCGGTCCTGGTTTAGATGAAGGTATGAAGATCTTTGAGGAGATCAAAAAGACCTTTAATGTACCTGTAATTACAGATGTTCATGAAAAAGAGCAAGCTCCAATTGTTGCTGAAGTTTGTGATGTACTACAGCTTCCTGCTTTTATTGCTCGTCAAACTGATCTTGTACAAGCAATTGCCAAGACTGGTAAAGTTATCAATATTAAAAAGCCTCAATTCCTATCTCCAGGCCAAATGATTAACATCACCAAGAAGATTGAGGAGTGTGGCAACCACAATATTATGCTTTGCGATCGTGGTACTTGCTTTGGCTATGATAACTTAGTAGTTGATATGCTTGGCTTTGGCGTGATGAAGAAAGTTTGTGGTGATTACCCAATTATCTTTGATGTAACCCATTCTCTACAATGTCGTGATAGCACAGGTGCTGCCTCTGGTGGTCGTCGTGCTCAGGTAGCAGATCTTGCTCGTGCTGGTATGGCTGTAGGTATTGGTGGCTTATTCTTAGAAGCTCATCCAAATCCTGATGAGGCTAAGTGTGATGGTCCATCAGCACTACCTTTAGATAAGCTTGAGCCATTCTTAGTACAATGTAAAGCAATTGATGATCTAGTTAAATCATTTGCTCCATTAGATACTTCTAAGTAGGACAGTTTTGCTTTCATATCTTTACTCATAGGTTGTTTTATGGGAATGCATATAGACTTAGATTTGTTGCCATTGGGGGTAACAAATCTTACTCAGTTCAAAAATTATGGCTTAGTCTATATTGATAAGACAGATCTTGTGGCCAAATTAGCTAGAAAAATTCAACCTATTTTTATCTCAAGGCCAAGAAGGTTTGGTAAGACAACCTTATTACAAACTCTAGAAATTCTTTTTTCAAAAGGAAAAGAGCCTTTTAAAGGTCTTAAACTTTATGATAAATGGAGTGACAATCGAGTATATAAAGTTATTCATTTAGACTTTTCATCTAGCTTTTGGACAACATTTGATGGTTTTCTTTCTAGTTTGTATAGCCAAATTAAGCAAGAGTTTTTAAATAAAGATATATCAATAGATGGTGTGACTTCAGAGCATCCAGGAGACTTTTTTAGAGATTGTCTAAAAAAATCATCAAGTGAAAATTTTGTGTTTCTGCTTGATGAATATGATGATCCTTTAATTGTTGCTAAGGGAATTAGTGAAGAACTTTATGCAAACATGTTAAAGTTCTATAACGATTTCTTTAAAACTGTAAAGGCTTTAGCAGGCAATCAATTTAGATTTACCTTAATCACAGGAATTTTAAAGCTGTCTCAAACAAGTATTTTTTCTGGAGGTAATTCTTTTAATGATCTTTCGATGAGTTCTGATTTTGGTGAACTTTTAGGTATCACTGATTCTGAACTCCATACTTATTTTGATGAATATATTGCTAATTTAGGTAAAACAAATCATTTAACTAAAGAGCAAACTTACCAGCTATTAAAAGAGAATTATAACGGATATTGTTTTGATGAAGAATGCTCAACAAGTGTATATAATCCTTGGTCAATTTTAGGTTGTCTACAAAAACCAAAGAGGGGATTTGAGCCTTATTGGATGGATTCAGGCTCTCCTGAATCGTTGATAATAAGTCATTACAGAAATTCTAAAAACAAAACAGAGCTAGAAGATAGAATCAAGCCAATATTAGATTTAAATAGTAAATCAGGAATTATTAAGTCTGAAAGTGAGTTGACTAGTAAGTCTTCATTTGAAGATATTGATGATGTATCGTTACTATATCAAGCAGGATTTTTGACAATAAAAGAGTTAGTAGGTGACAAAAAGTTTAAGATTGATTTTCCAAATCAAGAAGTAAGATCTTCGATTAACAGAATAATTTTGGAAAAGATTTTGTCTTTAGATATTGACGATAATATTGCAAGCAAAAATGATGTTTTACATGATTTAATGTCTGGTGATCATAATGTTGTTTCTAGGGTTCTAAATAATATCGTAAGACTTTTCTCTTACAACTCTAAACAACTCTTGCTTTCTAAAGAGAGTATGGTCGTTGATATGATCTACTCCGTATTAGTAAGTAAAAATATCAGAGTAAATAGGGAGAACTTAAATTTAAGCGGTAGATCTGATCTTGAAGTTTTTAGTAATGATAGATGCGTTGTCTTTGAATTTAAGATAGCAAAATCATTAGATGACATTGAAGTAAAAAAACAAGAAGCTTTCATTCAAGTAAAGAAACATCATTACGGTGAAACAAGCAACGTTAATCATACAGATAAATATGCTGTTATTGTTGTTGATGAACCTAATGATGGTTCAACCAACTTTCTTAAAGTTTTTAAAGTAGAATAAAAAAAGCAGATGCTTTTTGCACCTGCTTTTTAGAGAACTTATCTAAACTTAAGCTTAGATGTCTTTTGCGAACTTAACAGCACGACCAATGTAGGTTGCAGGAGTTAAGCCACGTAGTAAAGCCTTAGCCTCTTCTGGCATATCTAAAGACTCTAAGAAGTTCTCCATGATCTCCTTAGTAACCTTTTGACCACGAGTTAAAGCTTTTAACTTCTCGTATGGGTTTGCAATGCCGTAACGACGCATTACAGTCTGGTATGGCTCAGCTAGAACTTCCCAGTTGTTATCTAGTTCTACAGCAGTGTGCTCAACATTAGCCTGTAGCTTAGAAATACCCTTTAAGGTTGACTTATAAGCAATTAGTGAGTAACCAAATGCTACACCTAAATTACGTAGAACGGTTGAGTCAGTTAAGTCACGCTGCATACGTGATACAGGAAGCTTGTTACCTAAGTGCATGAATAGGGCATTTGCAATACCTAGGTTGCCTTCTGAGTTCTCAAAGTCGATTGGGTTAACCTTGTGAGGCATGGTTGATGAACCGATTTCACCAGCGATAGTCTTTTGAGTGAATACGCCGTTTGAAATGTACATCCAAATATCTCTATCAAAGTCTAATAGGATGGTGTTGAATCTATCAACTGCACCAAATAGCTCTGCCATGTAATCATGAGGCTCAATCTGGGTAGTGTATGGATTGAAGGTTAGACCTAAGTCCTCTTCAAAAGCCTTTGAGAAAGCATACCAATCAACATCAGGATAAGCTACGCTGTGAGCATTGAAGTTACCTACAGCACCGTTGATCTTACCTAAGATCTCAACACGAGCGATTTCATCGCGCTGACGACGCATACGATATACAACGTTAGCCATTTCCTTACCGATAGTGGTAGGAGAAGCTGGCTGGCCGTGGGTACGAGCTAGTAGTGGAACTTCTGCGTACTTGTGAGCAAGCTCAGTGATCTTAGCAATGATCTCATCTACTACAGGAAGGATTACTTCTTCACGTGCAGTCTTAAGCATTAAAGCATGAGAGTTGTTGTTGATATCTTCAGAGGTACATGCAAAGTGGATGAACTCTTTAACCTTTGCAATTTCAGCATTAGATGCGGTCTTATCTTTTAAGAAGTACTCAACAGCCTTAACATCGTGGTTAGTTACAGCTTCACGCTCTTTAATGTTCTTAGCATCTTCTTCAGAGAAGTTCTTGATAATTGAGTCAATGAACTCAATAGTCTCTTTTGAAAAAGCAGGAACTTCCTTAATAGCCTCGCAGTTTGCTAAGTGCTTAAGCCAAGTTAACTCAACTTGAACACGGAAACGCATTAAACCGTACTCTGAGAAGATTGGACGTAACTCAACAGTCTTTGATGCGTAACGGCCATCTAAAGGAGAAACAGCAGTTAATGATGATAATTCCATTTTTGCCCTCTAAAAAATAATGAAAAAACCTTTAAACATGTGCTCTTGCGTACTCAAGAATTGCCTTGCGACGGAACACTAAAAATCTGCGACGACCACCAACTTGGCGCCATAAAATTACAGCTCTTATACCTGCTAATAGAAGTGCTCTAATCTTTTCTTGGTTTGAAACTTCGCGTAAGCAACGCTCCTCTCCATAGATGATTAGTTTAGCAAAATTTGGAGAAATAATTGATTGGTATAAAGAACCAAATAGGTGGAAATTCTCTTCGGTATTTACAACTTGGGTATTACCATAGGTTAAAAAATCTGGATGATCTGTAGTAATAGCACGGGTTAGAGCATCAATCTCATCTGACATACGATTAAATACTTTGTCGTTGCCTTCCACATTGTGGGCAAGGGTGATGAGTTTTAGAGCCATTTTAGTAATAACAATGGTATCAGCTGCTTTTGACATATCGCCTTTACCAAAGCTATCTAAAATTTGCTTAAAACCTACAACTAAATCACTTTCTTGATAGATATCATCTATAGTTTTGGGATCAGTAACAATAAGTGAGCGAATTACTGATGCTACAGCTCTTTCATCAAAATAGCCTGTAGTTGCTATTCTTTGAATTTGAGTACAGCATTGAAATAATGCTGCAAGGGCTATAGTCTCTGATTTAATATCTGCCATAATTACTCTTTAATGTGTTTATCAATCACCGCACCACCTAAGCAATCCATACCATCGTAGAATACTACTGACTGGCCAGGTGCAACAGCAGCAACAGGATTTTTAAACATAACTTTTAAATTCTGACCGTCACGATAGATTGTACAAGCAACATCTGGTTGACGGTAGCGGATCTTACATGTGCACTCAAATGGGAGCTTTGGACATTCTGTGATCCAACTTTCTTGGATTGCATAAAGACCATTTGAATATAATGCTTTATCGTCATTTCCTTCTGCGACGATTAGAACGTTGTTTTTAACATCCTTTTCAACTACATACCAAGGCTTACCATTAGAGTCTTTAGTGCCTCCAATGTGAAGACCTTTTCTTTGGCCAATAGTTGCGTACATTAAGCCATCGTGTTTGCCTACAACCTCACCATCAACAGTCTTAATAAGACCTGGCTGGGCAGGAATATACTTTGATAAAAACTCGTGGAAACGCTTTTCACCAATAAAGCAAATACCAGTCGAATCTTTCTTTTTAGCAGTAGCTAGACCTAAAGATTCAGCAATTGCTCTTACTTTTGGCTTTTCAATGTCACCAACAGGGAAGAGCACACGCTCTAAAATGTTTTGTCCAATTGCATGTAAGAAGTAGCTTTGATCTTTATTGGTATCTTCACCACGCATTAAGTGAGCACGTTCGGTGTTAAAACTTCTTTGGCAGTAGTGGCCTGTTGCAATAAAATCAGCATCTAAAACTTCAAAAGCGTATTGCATGAAAGCTTTAAATTTAATTTCTTTATTGCAAAGAATATCTGGATTTGGGGTGCGACCTGCTTTGTACTCAGATAAGAAGATCTCAAAAACGTTATCCCAGTATTCGGCGGCAAAGTTGATGGTTTTAAGCTCGATACCTAACTTATCACAAACTTTTTGAGCATCTTCTCTATCTTGAGCTGCAGCACAATAAGAGTTTGTGTCATCTTCTTCCCAGTTTTTCATGAAAAGAGCAGTAACTTTCATGCCATGCTCTTTTAATAAAGCTGCACTTACAGATGAGTCTACACCACCAGAAAGACCAAGCACCACATGCTTGCCTTTTAATTTATCGTAAGGGATCTTTGGATCTAAAATCATTTTTAAGGATGAATGCTCTTAATTAAAGATAGAGGGAATCTTTGACCACTAAAGTAAGCATCAAAGTTTTGACCTACTAAACGGGTACGCCAATTATCTTTACCTTGATATATTTCTTCTTTGGTGTACCACTTAACAGCTAAGATCTCTTGATCTGGATCGTCAGCTTCCATCTTCTCTTTGTAGTCTTTTAATTTGGCTTCAAAGCAGAAACGATAGATGGTCTCATTATCTTTTACATAATCGTTGATAGAGATTAAGCTTACTAATTCAACATCGCAACCAGTCTCTTCATGACCTTCACGAATAGCAGCTTCTAAAATGGTTTCTTTACCATCAATGTGACCACAAGGATTACCGAAAACTAAGCGGTTATCTTGATCTTCATTGTATTCTTCAACAATAAGGTATTTACCGTTATGCTCTACGATTAAAGCAACGGTTGCATAAGGCTTAAATCTTTGTGACATGTTTTTCTCCAATGCTCTTAATTTTATCAGAAACTGCCTAGAAGTTTGATATAAGTGGCATTTATTTTTCTAATATTTATGGAAATTTTAGTATTTCGGTGAAAAATGCATAGCTATGCTGTTTTTACCGAAAAATACAATGAATAAAGATAAAATATGGTGTGTATTAAGGAAAATTTGCTCGTTAATAGTAAAAAAAAGAATATATAAATCAAATAAATATTTAAAAATCGGTGAAAAGTACATAGCTATGTTGTTTTTACCGAAAAATATTCTAAAATTATAAGTAGGTAAGATTAATATTGGTGGCTCCTATGTATGTACAAAGAACTATTGAAAAAGCAATTATAAATGTAAGTAAGTCTTTTCCTTGTATTGCTATCTATGGACCACGACAGGTTGGTAAGTCAACAACTGTCCACCAACTTTTTAAGGATAGTTTTGGCTATGTAAGCCTTGACAATCTTGATGACAGGGCGCTTGCGATAAGTAATCCTCGTGCTTTTTTAGATAGCTATCGATGGCCTTTGGTAATTGATGAAATTCAAAAGGCTCCTTTGCTTTTAGATGAGATCAAAAGACGTATTGATGAGCAAAGATTAAAGTGGCTTGATAGTAATGAAGACCGCTCTTTGATGTATGTAATTACAGGCTCTAATCGATTTGAATTACAACAGGGTATTAGTGATTCTTTAGCCGGGCGCTGTGGCATCATTGATATGTATGGTTTTTCAAATCCTGAGATAAATCAAGTTGAGGCAAGATTGTTTAATCCTAACATAGAGATCTTGCTAGATAGGGAAAGAGATTCAAAGCTTACCTATAAAACTCGCGAACAAATATTTGAGAGCATTTTTAAAGGTGGGATGCCTGATGTAGTGACTCAAATTGCAGATAGAGAGTTTTACTTTAAATCATACGTTTCAACATATCTAGAAAAAGATGTGAAAAAGCTCATTCAAGCCTCAAGTGAAAACTTGTTTTTAAATTTTTTGCAAATTCTTGCTCTAAGAACATCACAAGAACTTCATTACGACGTTTTAGCTAGAGATTGTGGAGTTGATACTAGAACTTTGAAAAAGTGGATTTCAATATTAGAAACATCAGGCATTGTTTATCTTTTAAGGCCATATATGGCTAACGTAAGCAATCGAATTATTAAAGCGCCTAAATTGTACTTTTTAGATACAGGCTTGTGTGCTTATTTGTCTAAGATCCCAAATGCGCAAATGCTAGAGAAATATACTTTATCTGGAGCCTTTTTTGAAACTTACGTAGTAAGTGAGATAGTTAAAAACTTATCATCTTTCAACTTAGATCCTAAAGATTACCTTTTCTACTATAGAGATAGCGATCAAAAAGAAATTGATTTATTGTTTGTAAAAGACAGGTCAATCTATCCTATTGAAGTAAAGAAGGGGATCACTCCAAAAAAGGCAACAAAGAACTTTAAGGTTTTAGATAAATATAATCTTCCCATCAAAAACGGCTTAGTCATAGACTGTACCGATAAAATTAGAGCAATAGGGGACGGTAATTACTACTATCCTGTGCATTTACTTGGATCTTAGTGTTTCACAAGATCTGTTAAGATTGATAATCTATTGCACAAAAATGGATCTTTTAGATGTTTTTGGGGCGAACGTGGCATAAGCTCAACATCTTGCGTACAATAACTTTAGTTAACTTAATTTTGGAGTTGAAGATGTTTACAAGTAAAGTTGTTGTACCTACAGATGGTGCTGCTATTGAGATTGATGCTAAGGGTAAGTTACAAGTTCCTAACAACCCAATCGTTCCTTTCATTCGTGGTGATGGTATCGGTGCCGATATCACCCCTGTAATGAAGAAAGTTGTAGATGCAGCAGTTGCTAAAGCTTACAACGGTCAAAAGAAGATCTCTTGGATGGAAATCTACGCAGGTGGCCGTTCAGTTGAAGTTTATGGTGACAATACTTGGTTACCAGATGAGACTTTTGATTTTATTAAAAAGTACCACGTAGCAATCAAAGGCCCTCTAACTACTCCTGTAGGCGGTGGTATTAGATCATTAAACGTAGCATTACGTCAGACTCTTGACCTATATATCTGCTTACGTCCTGTTCGTTACTTCAAAGGTGTACCATCACCTGTTAAGCACCCTGAGCTAGTTGATACTGTGATCTTCCGTGAAAACGCTGAAGATATCTATGCAGGTATTGAGTGGGAAGCAAATTCAGAAGGCGCT
Organism: uncultured Succinatimonas sp.; assembly: GCA_900316375.1. Taxonomy (GTDB): domain Bacteria; phylum Pseudomonadota; class Gammaproteobacteria; order Enterobacterales; family Succinivibrionaceae; genus Succinivibrio. The sequence continues at coordinate 10,761 of ONCS01000077.1, forward strand.
CAAAAGTTAATTGATTTCTTACAAAAAGAAATGGGCGTTAAGAAGATCCGCTTTACTGAAAACTGCGGTATTGGTGTAAAGCCTATGTCAAAGCAAGGTACTGAGCGTTTAATCGGTGCTGCTTTTGAGTATGCAATTGATCATGATAGAAAGTCAGTTACTATCGTGCACAAGGGCAACATCATGAAGTTTACAGAAGGTGCTTTCAAGAACTGGGGCTATAAGCTAGCAGAAGAGAAGTACGGTGCAACTAAAGATGAAAAGGGCGTAGTAAGCTTTGTAAATCCAAAGAATGGCAAGAAGATTGTTGTAAAAGATTGCATTGCAGATGCATTCTTACAGAATATCCTTCTATACCCACAAGACTACGATGTAGTTTGCGCTATGAACTTAAACGGTGACTACATCTCTGATGCACTAGCAGCAGAAGTTGGTGGTATTGGTATTGCTCCAGGTGCTAACATCGGTTTTGATAGCGCTATCTTTGAGGCAACTCATGGTACAGCTCCTACTATTGCAGGCACTGGCAAGGCAAACCCTGGTTCAATTATTCTATCAGCTGAGTTAATGCTTCGTCATATGGGCTGGGAAGAGGCTGCAGACTTAATTGTAAGCGCTATGGAAAAAGCAATTATTTCAAAGCGCGTAACCTCAGACTTTGCTGGCTTAATGGAAGGCGCTACTACCTTAACTACTAGCGAATTTGGTGATGAGATCATCAAAAACATCTAGTTGTCTAAAATAATACATAATGCA
>ONCS01000176.1 GCA_900316375.1 uncultured Succinatimonas sp.
TAGGATGGTTTACATCACATTTTTGGTTTTAACTTTTTTGGCAATTCTGAGAAAGTGTGAAGTCAACACCTTCGCAGTTTAGCCATAATTTTATGTAAAATTAAGTTATTCGTTTTATTAGGTTTCACCTATTTTAAAGGAACTTTGTCTACTTTTTCAAAAGAACTTTTCTCAGCTTTTTTTAAGAAACTTTCCTCTATAAGCGTCAATTCATCCTCTTTTCAAGGATGTCTCTTTTAAAGCCTGTTCTTCCTTTTCTAGCGGAAAAACACTTTCTTTAAAGACACTCTTTTCTTCAAAGGCAAGCATCGCTTTAAAGGAGACTTCTTTCTTCCACATAAACTTTTTTTTCAAAGAAAAGATCCTTCTTTAAAGACCTTCCATACCTTCAAAATAATGATGAAGCCCAATTTTAGGTGCAAAGTATTGGGATGTAATCTAATATGCTCTATGCGTAAACAACCCCCAGTACCACTAACTTATAAGTTTTTAAAGTCTCAAACTCGTTTACACATTTCTCAAGAACTGATACATCAAGTTTTTCACAAACTATGGCAGCATCACATTCAGAGATTTGCTTTATGTTATAGTCCTTTAAAACCTTAACACTTATCCCCTTTGCGTTCATTACTTTTTCAATAATTGATACAGCATTGTCGATTTCTTTCTTCTCAAGAGTAGAAACAATGGCAAGGCTCTTTTTATCTTTAGATAAAAGCTCTAAAGATTCTTTTAACTTTTCAATTTCATCAGGATCTTCTTTTGAAAATGATGCTTCATGTAATACAGCAATATTTTCAAATTTAAAAATATCCTTTAAGTAATCTTTTGAGTTTAAGCGTCCACTAAATAGATACTTCATACCAAAAATTACAATACAGATAAATAAGCCAAAGGCAAAACCTGCTTCGGCAAAGACGACCAACTTTTTAGCTTTATAAGCTTCAAGTGTTACTAATTTGTCATCCTCAGGAGGTACTGGCAACACTGTATTACTAATCTGATTTCTCTTAGCATCAATTGCCTTTTCATCATTAGTTACAGCTGAGTCTTTATCCTCTTTTAGCTTAATTAAGCTTTGATTATAAGTATTCTCAAAAGAGATTTGCTTAGTTCTGATTACATACTCACTGTTGAAGAACTCAGTAAATTCTTTATCAAAGATCACTTTTACTTTTTCTAATGAAGTTACAGTATCTTTTGAATCACCTTTTAAAGAGATCACAAATGAGTAGCTATCAACTGCATTAAAGCCTACTAGCTCATATACAGGATCTTTGGTGTACTCAAGCTTTAAGCCTAAGGCATCAGCAAATAAAGTAACGTACTTTTGAGTAAACAGTAAGTTATTAGCAAACTTAACTACAGTTGACTCATTCTCTAGCTGATCAGCAGAATTGGCATTTGCATCATTACCCTTGTTTTCTAATACCTTTCTGACAGTAGCTGCATTTGTCTTGGTAGACTTAGCATTCTTTTCACGAATATTGTAGTAAAAGTCTGCTTCCCAGTATGAAGCAGGATCTAAACCATAGAGTTTAGATTTTTCTAAGTACTCATGTTTACCCTTAAGACCATTTTCAAGGACTTTAATTTCTGAAGCTAAAACCTTCTTAACATTTCTAGCATCACTGATCTTAGTCTGGTATTCAGATTGCTGAGCCTCAAAATCCTCAGCATAAAGACGGTAACTTACCTTTTCTTTTTTCTTAACAATCTTACCATCAGGCTCTTTTACTACACGTTCAATAGTAAAGAGCTTATCAACATCCTCTAATGGAGTTGATGAGAATTCAAAACGACAGAATTTATAAGCACAAGCTAAGGCTGCAAATACAATTCCGCTTATAAGAAGGATCTTGTACTTTGACAATATAAATCTAAATAGACGAACTAAATCAATTTCTACTTCTGTATTTTGTTCATTCATGGTTCAAGACCCCTGAATTCCTTTTACTTATCAATTAAATTTGCTTAAAACTAAAAAATGATTTAATTCTCTAAACTTATTTACTAAACTTAAAAGTAACTTAAAGTTGTAGACTACTTTTTAAGACAACTTGTTTTTTAAGATATCAATTTTCAAGATACTTTTTTCAAGATACCTTATTTTCCCACATAGTCATTTAAGACATTTTTAAGACTTAAAGATCTCTTAAAATTAAAAGACTAATAAAGACAAACGCCTTTATACAAAATCCTTAAATAACTCTGTTTACAATACCTAACACTGCCCTGAAAACATCTGCAAGCAAATCATGATAAAAAGTAAAATACCGCAGTATCTTATCAGTACATGTGAGCACGTAAATGCACATTTATTAAGTAAAGCTCCTGCGATACAGAAGTTTTACAAAACAAGTATCAATAAAAAAATATCTAAAGTTTTTTCAAGATTTACTGCATGCTTTATTGCACAAAATACAAGGCTTTATGCCTTTATGAGACAAAGTCATGTTGTCACTAAATCTTGAGCTGAAGTTTTACCTGCCTAAAATACAGGCTTCAACATTCATTGCTTCATTACGTTACTTTTAAGAGCTTTAAAAAGTTTAAAGATCTTTAAGCAAATATATTTATCTGAGATTACTTATCTGATTTTTAAATTATACCCAAGACCTTAAGCAATTTTTAAATTAAGGTTATGGGCGATAGTAAACACCACCTTCTCAATGAGAAGTGGTAAA
>ONCS01000068.1 GCA_900316375.1 uncultured Succinatimonas sp.
CGGCAACGCGAACCCGTCGAATCCCCATATAGGAAACTATATGGGGCGGTAGGAATCCCCTTGCTTTAGCAAGGGGAGGATGTCAAGTACGTGGTCATTGCTAGTTGAGATTTTAATAATCAATATCTAAAAATTAAACTCCTCTTAGATGTCTTTACAATGGAACCATATAGGAGAATAGACACTCAAAAGATTATTACAAATCATTAAGTTATAATCTTCACGGAACTTTACCGGAAACAACTAAAAAGCTACCACTCAAAATAAGGTTAAGAAATTTTAGATTCAATGATCTTCCTTAGTTCTTTTACAAAATACTGAGTATCTAAGAAGTAGTTTGGATATGCTTTTTTGATGTTCTTAATATTTTCTGAAGTGATCATTAAAACTGACTTATTGCCAAGTGACCTAGTAGCATCTTCCTTTGCTTTATAGAAAAGTCTAGCATCATCTTCTAGATGGAAAGAGGTTAATGTCAATTGACCTTTATTACCTTCTGTAATAGTCAGTTCAAGTACGAAGTACTTACATCCTTTAGCAATGTACTTACTGATTTTCTCAGATGAAACTGAGATACCACTAATTGAACTTATGATATTGAGTTTTTTATCTAGAGTCATAAGTTCTTTAATAAGCTCTTGTTTAGGAGTATCAATAAACTCAGCAGCAACATTCTGTCCTTCTTTTAAAGCAAGCAATGCACTAGCTAATTTAAAAAAACGTTTTTCCTCTTCTCCGCCCTCACCTGTTTTATATGATGCATTGTTAATGGCACCAAGAGTTTCAACAGCTGTAGCCCATGAGTGTTGAAGTTTTGTTCTTAATTGAACTTCAATTCTCATACCATCATATTCAAGATGTTTTTCATTGTGATAGATAAACACTTGATGAAGGCTTCGATAGCCATCCTTTTTAGGCTCTTTAATGTAATCTTTAGGCGGTACGATAAATTCGTGTTTTGTCTTAGAATTTGTAATAGCTGTGTGTACAGCATAAACATCACTGATGCTATCTAAGATAATTCTAATACCTCCAATATCTTGCATTCTTGATGCAGACATTCCTTCAAAACGCTTAATCTTGGTGATAATGGAAGGCATACGCTTTAAGCGCTGACCGATAATTGCAGAAAATTTCTTTCTTTTTAAAACACCCATTACATACTTTCGCATAGCATTTAATGGAGTTGAGTGCAAAGAACGCCAATTATCTAATACTGATATTGCTTCAAATACTTTTTGATCGTCTGTAGAAGTTCTAATAATTTCACCAGCACGGCTTACTTCCTTGTTGCTTGGTCTTTTAACCAACTTTTCAGTGTCGATAACTGCGTTCATACAGACCTCATTTATTCAAACTATTTGAAGATAAGAGTAGTTTAAACTATTTATTGCTAAGGCTCAACGTAAGTATTTAAAGGAGAATGGGAGAATGAGGATTGATATTCTAAAATGAAAAAAGACAGCCTAAGCTGTCTTGTCGGGTTGGTGTCCTAGAATGTACTCGATGTTGATAATTTTCTTTATAAATTAGTAAGTTATAAAAATTGGAGACATAACTAGAGACATTTATTTTCTCTTTGAAAATAGGTACTTGAAAGCTTGTGCACAGTACATAAAGAATGAAGGAGCTATCAAAGCATATCCAAAGAAATTGTCTTTAAAGATTATTTCGTAAAGACCAGCGATAAGCATTATAAAACCCAAAACCAACACTGCTACAGTGTAGATTTTTGCTACGTTTAGCTGAGTCATATTCTCGTTATGAATATTATCAACTAACTTATCTTTAGTAGCTTGTTGTTGATTAAGAATATCGATTTTTGCTTTTTGATCTAACTCTGCCATGGAAACAATTCTTTCAGCACAGCCAGGTAGTACTTTTTCATATTCTCCAAATGCTTGCGGAGAAGGCAAAGGTCCATAGTAGATTTCAGATCTTTGCTGTAAAACGTGAATGCTCGAAGGCGAGAGGTTTTGATTATTAGAATTTTTTACAACAGATGACTCACTATTAGTTGGTTACTTTGACATCATGTTCTACCTTATGCATAGCGTTTTTTAATAATTCGCCAACACTTCTAAAGTGTTCATCTAAACCAAGCTTAATATCTGATTCTTCTGAAATAACTTTTTCTAGTTCTTCATTTCTTGAATCAATACTTTTCTTTAAAGAAACAGGATCAAGTGTTTCTAAAAGAACTTCGTATATTCTTTTCTTTTCCATTTGATGTTCCTCTAAAATCTCGCTTAACATAAATTAAGTATAGACAAATAAGGTAAAAAAATAAAGATAAAACCCAAAGATTGTGATCTAACTTCTTACACTATATTACAAATTTTCTAAAATTTCCAAAATTACATTTTACCCTTTGAAATAGAAGCAAAAATTTCCGACATTTTTACTTCAAAGTCTTGCATTTTGCTATCTTTTCGTGTAAGATATTTCTTACACTATATTAAAGCAAATCGGATTTTGTATTATGGATATCTCTTCAGCTTATTCAATCTTAAGTAACGTCTACGCTAATGCTAGCAAGGCTGCTGGTTGCTTTTATGTTTACAGCTACAGACCTGAGTATGACGCTGCCACTAAACGTACTGTTAAGAAGGATGTTAAAAGCATTGGTAAGATTGAGACAAAAGATGGTTTCGGTCAGATTATTCTTAATAACAAGTTCTTAAAGGAATATCCTGACTTTGTAGACTTTAAGGTTGAAAGAACAGCTTTTAATAAAATCCATATTGAGCTTCGTAAGAGTAAAAAATCTCAAGGGGTAAATGCTTCTGATTTACTACAAGCAGGACACATGAAAATAGGTGCTACCTATTTCATTGTTGAAGTATTTAAAAGAAGTTATTCTGGTAGAGCATTAAAGGCTTTATATGACAATAGAGTTTTAACTAAGACTCAATATGAACAGCTACTCACACTGTTTATTTATTCAATATACGAAGGTGTTAAACGCTTAGGTGCAATTGAGTACTTTATTCGCGATCACATAGTACCTTTTTCAGGATTTATGAATAAAGACACCGTACAAAGACTTTATCCTGTTTTAAGCGATACCTTTATCGTGGCTTTCTATAAAAAGAAACAGGAGATCATGAGAGCTGATTTATCAAAGCTCAGCATCCCTCTAGCTACTAGAAAGTACATTGCCCTTGATGGTAGTAATATCGATGTTAATTCAAACAATATCAGCAATGCTGACTACGGTAATTCTAAAAGCGGTAATGATGTTCCTATTGTTAACTTCTTAGCCTTAATTGAGCAGACCACTGGTACTATCTTTGGACACTGCTCTTACTCAGGGCATACTAATGATATAGCTACCCTTGAGGGCTCGGTAAAACAATTAGCTTACTTTGGTTGTGATAAGTACAATTTAATCGTAGATAGAGGTTATTGGTCCACCTACAACGTCTCTGTTATGTATAACCTCGATATCGACTTTATCATGCACGTTAAGATATCTCACAATGCTATTAAAAAATTTATTAAAAATAACATTGATGACTTAGCTGTAGGTAATGGCTGCGTTAAGATTGAACAAGAGAATGAAGTGAACTACGCTTGTAAGTTTAAGCTTATGTGGTCTTTCTATAATGTTAAAGCTCAGGCAAAGCAAAGAAAGCCTATCTACCTTTACGCTTTCTATAATCCTGCTATTGCCCAGGCTTATAAATCTCAACTTAAAGATGAAGCAATTGAACTTAATCGAGTCCACAATGAATATAAAGAGAATTTAGCTAAAGCTGTAGCTCAACATAAGAAAAAGCCTACTCAGCCTAAGTTAACCGAAAGACAGCAAGACTTAATTGATGATGGCATTATCTCTTTTAATACCCAAAAGAATCGCTATGACTTAAATAATGCTAAGGTTAGCCAAATCAGTCAGGAAAACGGTGTGTGGCTTTTAGCTTCTACTCAAGAATACGATTGTGAAGAGATATTCATGCGTTATCGCCAACGTAATGAAATTGAAGTTATGTACCGTTACTTCAAGAACCACGTTCAAGCTGATACCTTAAGAGTATCTAATGACGATCACTTTAATGCTAAGTTATTCTTAGGACTTATTTCATCTGAGTTCTTAAACACCATAAAGATGAAAGTAGTTGAATGGAACAAAGATAAACCTAAGAAAGAGCAGGTGAAGTTAAAAGACAACTCAATGTATATGACCTTTAAAGATCTAGATACCTTAGAGTGCATCTACCATAACAATACCATTATCCCTACCACTAATATTCTCAAGCGCCATGAGAACTTATTTAACATGATGGATATTGATCCAATCGTGCTTCAAAATACAAAACTCAAGCGTGCTACTTTAGATGATGATGTAGGATTAGTTGAATAAGGGCTATTGAAAGGCCCTAAATAGGACTAGTGTAAGAAGAAAACCGAGATCTTTGGGATAAAAAAAAGACAGCCTAAGCTGTCTTGTCGGGTTGGTGCCCTAGATGGGATACGTATAAAAACATTAACTATTTAAAAATAAAATAAAAAATTCTTAAATAATTAAAAAGTCACTTCAAGTCACGCTTTAAAAGTCAAAAAACGAGTGTATGACCTAGTCTTAAAAATAAAAGAAATCACCCCTCTGCTATGAAATTTTACAGAGAGGTGAACACTTAGAGATAAAATTATTTTCTAAAATCAGGTGGCAGATGTGAACGCATTACTTCAGAAATATAACTGTCCTGACAATGGTCAAAATTAAAGCCATTAGGAATAAAGAAGATTAAATCTACCAGTCTTCTGAAAATGTTTGCATACCAGTAATGCTTATGTCTGTAAAGATACGCGCTCATAGTCTCATCTGCATAGACTTTATGAGGGGCAAAGAAAGAGATAACAACTCCATACAGAACCATACAAAGCTGATCGATAGCAATCAGCAGTTGTTTTAAGTTATGCCATAATGACCAGGAAACAATAATTTTAACCATGATTAAACCTCATTAAGCAGTAAAATCTTTCATTACAAAGTCTGTAGATACTGCAGCAAGCTCATCATAGGTGGTAGCTTCAGCAATCTGTTGGAACTTAGTCCATTTCTGGGTATATAAGAATTTACCGTTTTCAGTAATTTCCTTAGAGATTGTTTTTGCCTGCTCCAGAGTAATAGTTTTTATTTCCTGATCTACAGTAGCAATCTCTGCAGTTGCTTCTCCTGCAACAAAGATTGAAAGAAGATTGATCTGAGCGCGAATATCAGCATTTAATCTGTAACCTAAAGATGAAGTGATAACCATTGATTCATTCTTTAGAACACTGTCAAACTTATCAGCAATCAGGTTAATCTGAGCAATCTTTTCCTGCTTTAAGTTGTTTAAGATTTCCTCTGGAAGAACATCTTCCTGGAAGTTAATCTCTGGCCACTGAGGAAGAATTTCAGAATCATCATCAATGTGAAGATAGAATTTATTATCAAGCTCTCCTAAGCGAATGTATGAAGTGTTACCTGGCTGAAAATCATAGGTTGTGCCCATTGGCCCAGGGATTATTTTCTGACTGTATGAGTAGATAGCCATCTGTTGATTCTCCTTTGAATATGTAAAGGTACATTGGATAAATCTACAGTTAGCAGTTTTGTGATTAGGTGGCTATATGATGAAGAAGGTTCAGCATGGGCCAATACACTTTCCATAGCTTCCCAATCTTCTGATTTTAATCGTTTTGAAAAGGTTTTTAATGAGCGTTTTCTAATAAAACGGCCCTTTCTCCATGTTCTATATCCGGCAAAGTTAATGCCTTTTCTGATTGGCATTATCTTCCATTTGGATAGTTTTAATTTTAACTCTGATTCAAGATAATTTTGTATGATACTCAATAAAATATAGGCTTCATCACGTGACAGACCAATAAAGACCATATCATCAACGTATCTGACATAATACTTTATCTTTAGTTTACGTTTTACCCAGTGATCGAAACGGTCAAGGTATATCAGGCCATATAACTGAGCAACTAGGGAACCTACATTTACACCCTTATTGCCCTCTTCACAGAATGACATGGCCAAATCAACGATTTCATGATCGGTTATTCTTCTGGATAAAGATTCTCTTAAAACAGCATGATCTATTGAGTAGTAATATTTGCGTATATCAATCTGCAGATAATATGACTCTGCAGGTGATTTTCTCATAAATTCCTGAACTCTGTCTGCAGCTCTTAAAGCTCCTTTATTTTTACGGCAACCGTAACTATCAAAAATAAAACCTCGTTCAAAAACAGGATAAACGGCGTCATAGAAAACAAACTGAGCAACCAAATCAATAAATGAAGGTGCATGAATTTCTCTCATCTTCTGCCCTGCAGTGCAATAAATCATGAATACTCTGCAAGGTATTGGCTGATATTGTCTATTTTTAAGGGCAGTGTAAAGGTTATTCAGATGAGTAAATAATGAACATTCAAATTTGAAGATATAGCCTTTCTTGCGTTTACTGAAACGCGCTCTAATGTAAGCCTTATAAAGAGCTTCTGGAGTGATTAGCTCATCATATGAGATTGTAACGAGTTGAGGTTGAGAGTGTGAAAAATTGACAGTCACACTCTCTGCAGATTTTTCTTGCGAAAGATATGACATCGTTATATCCAGTTTCTAATTTTGCATAGTGTCAGGAAATAACCGGCCACGCGGAACCCATTGTTATCATTAGAGTTAACGCGCCATTTATTGAAATTACGCGCGAAAGCGAAAAACATTTAATGCCACACCTTAGGCCATGATTATAGTTAATTTTTCTGGTTATTAAAAGCTTCTTTTTCTACCTTGATCCAACCGCCAATCATTGCGCCAACTTCATCAAGCTGTCTGTTGATTGCAGCAAAACGGTGGTTTTCATAAGCTTTATCATGCGAGTTCTGGCCGTCCTTGAATGCCAGATAACCTAATTCATAATACAATTGCCATGCACAGCGCAATTGTTCATGTTTTATATCTAATTCTGTAAGAGTTGTGCGTTTATGATAGCGTTTTAATACTTCTACAATGAGTAAATAAATATCCCACTCTAATTGTTTGATCTTTTGAACAGAGGCATATTTTTCTGATTTAGGTGCGTGATCTAAATAGAGCTTTGAAAGCTTTATCAGTTCACGCATTTTATATAGTAACGGATAGTTTTGCATAATGGCCATTATTATAAGGCACGGACTACCGCCGTGCCAACAAAATAACAACCTGCTTACGCAGCATAACCGGCCACGCGGAACCCATAGACAGCATTAGAGCCAACGCGCCAGTCACGGAAATAACGCGCGAAAGCGTTTTGAGTAGATGAGCTACTATTAACGTTTTCACCGTGAACATAGAATGCCAGGTTCTGAGTGCAAGGATTGGTATAAATCATAGATTTACCAATAAAGTTAGAACCAGATCCAACAGCATTATTATCACGTGGCAGAACACCAAACAGAGCATTACCCTCTTCAGTTGAAGGGTCAGTAAATACTGGATTGGTGCCATTACCCCAGTTGGTTGTTCTATTGGTTGAAATTGGGAAATCAACTGTAATTGCATCATGTGATGCCTGCAGAGTGTAGGTTGTACCCCATGCATCAGTTTCACCACCAAAGCCTGAAGTAATATCAGCAAGCTTCATACTCTTCTTCATAACGTATAGAACGTTATTGGTTACTGCAGTCTGGCCCTGAGATTCTGAAGTTCCTGCAGTGGTTAAACCTAGGCAGTATTCCCATCTGAATTCAAAACCAATAACACCGCAAGGCTGTCCATTATGAGAGTATAGGCCCATATCAGAAGTGCCTCTACCTTGAGCAGGATAATTAGTTGCACCTGCAGGATCGTACCAACGGCAAACATTAGTCCAGGTAGAGAACTGAGCGTGACATAATGCGATAACATCAATTGCTGCTGCCATGAATGCAGATGGGCAGTTCCAACCGTAACCTAAAGAACGTGCATAATCAATCATCTGTACTGGAGTGATTGATACTGTTGGTGTAGTCATGCCTGATACCGGAACTGAAACACCGCCGGTGGTTGTTACAGTCATATGATACTTAGACATGAAGAAGCCTGATTTAACCTCTCCGCCGTCAATGAATGCTCTGTGAAGATAGAAACCATCATTTGCAGCATTTTCTAATGAATCATATTCGCTGACATCTTTAATCTCAATTGAGTTTGCTTTATATGATGAATACTGAGGAGCATCTTCAGAACCATATCGAACAAGGAAAGCAGGGATAAATACCATCTGACCGCCCTTGAAGTGCATGTAGTTGCCGTAATTATCCGACTGCTTATCATTGAAGCCAGGCATAGGTTCTAAACCGAGGGCAACAAGTTCTGATTCAGTGCCTGGATAAACTCCAACACCAAAACCTCTAGTGCCAGGAATTCCAATTGAACCTGTCTTAGGTAGTTTATTTGTTTTTAAGTAATCAGCTTTGAATTTTTCTAAATCAGTTACACGTCTATCTAATTCTGCAATTTTGTTTTCATCTTCAGAACCAGGTAACAGATTGCAGCGCTCAAGAATATTCTGCAGAACCAAAGAAGTAACAACCTTTTCATTACCTACAAGAATTTTTGTCTGAGTGAAAATTTCTTCTAAGGTTGCACAATCACACATTCCCTTCAATACAGCGCCCTTTGCATTAATATGGCAGATATTTAAAGGAGTTAGGGCAATAGTGCCATCTGTAGCCTCTTCCGCTTCAGTATTTGTAGCAAAACGTGTAATACCTGCAGTGGTTGATGTTGCAGGTGGATTAGAGAAAGATATATCACCAAAATCAATATACTGAGGATTACCATTTGTTAACAGAATATTAAAGGTGAACAAAGCCTGAGAGGTTGCTACCTTCTGCAGAATAGGGTCCTGAGAAGAACCAACAGCAAACAGAATATTGTCTGAGGTAAAAATACCAACAGATCGAACTGTATAAACTGAATCAGAAGAGTCTGTAGCATTAACCTGAATTTCTGTTGCTGATACAGTTGAACCGCCAACAGTAGTTAATTCTGCCACTACAGTTCCAATGTCAGTGGTCTGCTCTGAAGGTTCAAAGTATGCATTACCAAGCTGAACCTTTGATAAGGTAACTTTATTGGTTCCTGAATGTTCTGCATTGATCAGTGCCTGAAGACCTGCTGCAGTAATTATGATGTCCATTTCCTGAGACATAAGAAAACTCCTTTAATTAATTAAAGAATAAGAGAATGATTTCATTGCTGAATAGGTTCTGATGTTTCTGGCTGAAACAAATGAAGATTTCAGAGGTTTTACATCATTAACCGTAATGTAAGAGAAGGCTTTAAGTTTTGATGTTCTGCTTAAAGTTGAGCGCGCCTTACATACAAGTTTCTGAACTATTGGAACGTTGCACATGACAACGCTCTTTTTGCCTGCAGATAAGGTCAGATTACCGTCTAAAGCCTGAATGATTGTTAATGTGTACTGAGAGCGAACCGGCTTAGTAATATCAATAAGCAGTCTCAGATCGCGTGTCATTTCCTCACGAACAATACCGCCTAGCTTGTTCTGACTAACAGTGATTTTGAATGTATGAGGAGTTCCCTGAGGTGACTGCTGCCACCATTCCTGAACAGTTGATGCACTCTTTACTGAAGCCAATGCATTTTTGACCGCGCTCAGGGTTCCCATACGGCGCTTTTCAACAATCATTGTAGCTATCACTGCCCTTTTTGTGTCTATTGGCCATGAATCACGCCACACTAAAGGTTGCCATTGAACTGCTAAATGATCTAACTGTTCGCTTGAAAGTTCATTGATTCTATATAAAAAAACAGCATCGTTAAGATGCTGATGAACTTTTGAAAGATTACAGTCTGTTGTTTTAATTACCTTACAGACCGTTTCATCTTTTTTGATTGAAGAAGGGGCAAGCTTCTCAATGTTATCCTTATCATCCAAAGTATTCATGATCAAGCTTCCTCAGTTCCACCAAAATGAATAACAACATCAGAAATATCACACTGAGCAACTTCATTCTTATCAACAGCGGTAAATTCAGGAGAAGTAATTTCCAGACGTTTTGCGCCTGCCTGCATAACAAGTTTGGTTAATTCATCTGGTGTAATATCTCTATTGATTTTTGCCTGCTGCCATTGTCTATAACTTTCTACAGCTTTTGTTACATCTGCAGTAATCTGGTTAATCTTATCTGTATCTTTTGATGATAAATACCAGGTTAATTCAATGGTGTAATCAACAGCTTTTGGTGCAGAAACAAGCACATTATCTGTAAGAGGTCTTATAGTTTCATCAGAAAGATGTGCCTTTAATCCATCAAGGAATGACTGCTCAGGAAGAGTGCCATCAGTTAACAATGGATGCACATAGACATTTCCTGGATGTTCTTCTAGTCCATAAATTGATACATCAATGATTGATGAACTGAAAGAGTATGTGTGATACTGATATGCGCCCTGAGGACCTGCCACAGAGAATGAAGAAGGGGCAAGTCTGATTCTGTCTGCATAAGCATCATCATCCTCTAAATCAGCGCCACCGCTTGTAACAGTAATATTTGAAACAGAGTCCATGTTAGGAAGCGGTTCAACCAACTGATTGATGGCACCAATAGCAATACCATTGGAAAAGCTTCCTGCATCAACTGCAGTTGCCTTTACATCAACATAAGATGAACCAATAGCAATAAATGCCAGTTCATCAGTTGCAAAGTTAATGGAACCATCTGTTATCAGTGTGCCTTTAGGGATCTGATAAACAGAATCTGAAACAGTGGTATTTAATGTGAATCTTATAGTGGTAGTTGAACCTGAAGCCTGCAGACGTGGAGTATTAACATAATATCCCATGGCATCCAGATAATCACCAGTTGCATAGCTCAGAAGATTTTCCTTTGCTGCATTATTAAAATCAGCTCTAAGTTTTGATTCTTCTGCAGCAATTGATTCAAGCAGTAAATATACTGGATCTGCTACAGCAAGGCTTCTGCCGGTTAATGAATTGTATTTTTCAATATAATTATTAAGAATTGTTTGAACATCAGTTTCTAAGAACTCAATTGAAGCCAGTCCAAAGCGTGGTGACAATCTAGGCATCTTCATTTATCTCCAGTGTAATTTTTGGTTTCAGAATTCCGTCTGCAGCTGCAGTGGTTTCATTTTCAAAATCAATTGCCCTTATGATTGCTCTAGGTTCATATTTCTGAATAGCTTCAATAATATCTATTCTTAACTGCATCATGGCCATAGGCTGAGGCAAATCAACTGAATCAATAGATGTTCCAAAATCACGATTAAGAGGAACTGAACCTTTAACTGTTCCTAAAATGCATTGAACATTCTGGATAATTTCATCTTTTACTGATTTAGGGGCAAGATTGATTTTTGTTAATGAAGTAACTGTTACAAGTGCCATGTTATCTCCTTACAAAAGATTTTTCAGAGCGCTTAACAAGGTTGTAGATTCATCTTCAATCAGAGTAAGACTTACATCTGTAACAATAGGGATGCCTAGAGCATTAAAAAAACGTCTATCTTCCTTAAAACCGGTAAGGATAAACTTTCCCATGTATTCAGGTCCAAAGCACAAATGATGACTTTCTCCTGATTCAAGCATGTTTTTTAATACAGTGACATAGAGTAAAGGCGGTGATTTGTATTGAGCTGATAGGGTCATTTTAAAAGAGATTTCTTTCTTTGAAGGACCAATATATTCAGATACTGGCTGTTCCCCTATCACGTCATGAGTCGCATATCTTGAAGAATGTGTAATTCCTAAATCTTTAAATGTAGCCACCTGCTCACTACTGCAGGTAAATGGAACTTTACCAAAAAAGCCTAAAACACCAAGAAAAGCCATATACGCTCCTAATTTTAAGGCAATAAAAAAGCCCCAGGGAATTAACCTAGAGGCTTATAAAAATAAATGATCAATTTTGTTTATCTATATTAGATGCATTCACTGTGTACTTATCACCACTTTGAGATGTTTTTACATTGCAATCAATTCATAGATTACAAATTCTCTATTGAAATACTTATAATTTTTCCGTTTTGAGGAACTCCGTCTGCATACTTTATTAAAGCATCGATTGTTGCATTCTTTAACTTTGATTTTATTGAGTCACCAACCACATTAGCTATATCTTCTGGCTCCATATAGCCTTTGTCATTAGATGAACCTGTAAGATGAAAAGCTGGTAATTTAGGATTTTTAATGCTTTTAACTGTAAGTCTTATTGTATTGTTATTTAAGAATTTTATTTCTTGAATTTTGTAATCCTCGATTACATGAGATTCAGTTTCAATAGATGTTACCAGATTTTTATTTTGTAATATAGCAATATCAGACTTAGTATAATGCTTCGAGTTTATATCTAAGCAATCAACTTCATCTATTGGAGTTTGCTTTATTATTGACTTGGTTATATTTTGATTTGCTTGTGTTGTTTCTTTTATTAGCTTCTCTAGCTTATTATCCAAAATTGATTTTATACTATCTTGATAACTGTTTTTCTCTTGAATTTCTAGTTGTTTTAATTGAATTATTTGTTTATTTCCTTCGTACTTATCCCAACAATAATATCCTGTAATGCACAGGATAGAGAGAATAACAACAGCTGTAATTTGATTTGAAGACATTTTTGAAAAAGCCTTTTTGATAAATCCTTCTACTATATCTTTTAAATCATTTGTTTGAATAAAAGAACAACCTTCTTTAACTTCAAAAAATATTGTCTGTTTTGGAACTCTTAGTTTTTTAGCTATAGAGTCAAATTCAGACTGTATATCTACTAGACATTGGGAGTAATTGGCGTTGATTGAGCCGTGATATTTGCTTCCAGTTATTGCAAAAGAAAAAGACCATAAATCTTTAGAATTAAGATCTACTTTTGATAGTAAATCAACAAGATCTAAATTAGAAGAATTTTGAATATACTGTTTCAACTCTTCTTTTGTAGTTATCATTTTATTTACCAACTTTTAGTTAAAAAGATGAATTATAAATATGTAGATATAATGTGTAATAAGTAATGTACTGTAAAAAGGATGAGCTACTAAAAGAATAAATATTCCTAATCCACCTTCAGTATAAACATAATTTGGGAAACCACCGTTAAAAATAATATCATACAAGTTAAACAAGAAACCTGGAATGTACAAAATTAAAATTAAATAGAGAAAAAGCTTTAACACTCTCTTTAGGATTTTCATATTTTTTTTCTCAATAATTCTGCTCTTTACTATAGATAATTTTAGTTGATATACTTTCTTTTTCAACGTCTGAAAAGATTAAAAAGTCCTCACCTTTATTTGCATTTTCTCTGAATTGATTAAAACTATTATTAGTTAACCAACAATAATTGTTGTTATATATTTTATAAGTAGAAAAATCTTTATCTTTGTAAGACCAATAAAAATACAAATTTTTACCTACAAAGTTAAACGTATCTTTTACATATAATCCTATTTGCTCTACAGTAATAAGAAAATTTTCATCAGATTGTTTTTCTACTTTACCTTTAGCTGTAGCATTTATTGTAAAAGCTCCCATAGCTATTGATAAACCATCTATTGGGTCTAAACTAGCATCTAATTCTTTAACTGGTCGGTGGTTAAAGTAATACCGTTCTCTTTCTTTATAGCTTACATTGATAAAATCAAATTCTCTTGGATTATCAAAATAGCCATTTTCTTTAAGGATTTTAATCAGTGAAGCTTGACCTTTATCATTTAAACAGTTATCAATCAGATCTTGTTTAACTTCTACAAACCTTTCAAACTGATTAAACCAATCAAAGCTAAGGAACATTGCTTTTGAGTAATCTAAACTAGAACTACCAGCTGATAAAGCATCACCTCTAAGCCACTTTTCAAACATCTGTTTTAGATAAACCCAACCTTGTTTATCAGGCTCATCTGTTTTATCAGCCATAGCTTGACAAATCTCAGGCATACTTAAGATTGTCTTATCTGTTTCGTTTGAGTTATCCCAAAATACAGTTTTAACTGCATTTGCGCCAATAGCATTACCAACTAACTCACCGCCACCGTTGCCAATATTCACATTAGAAGAACCTGCTGCAACAGAACCACCACATGAAACAGGATCACCTATTCGACCTGCAGCTTTTCCGTTGATGAATACATGAGGCGCTCCTGCAGCAATATTTCCTACATGCGGCACATGTACAAGGCATCCGTGAGGGTTATAAGGGTCTCCCACACGCCCTGCAGGAATTCCATTTACAAACACATTAGGAGAACCGCTAGAAAGTGCTGTAGGTGGACATGCATCATGGCCGGTATTGTTA